>JAJZZP010000093.1 GCA_021797515.1 Bacillota bacterium
AGGCGTCAATAAGGATGTCATCAGAAAGTACATTGAGGAACAAGAAGAAGCGGATATTATTGACGACAAGGCCAGTCAATAAACCCCTTGAGGGGTAGTCAGGGAAGAGGCTGGCGAAATCGCGCCTATAGGCGCAGCAAGCACCATGCCCTTATAGGGCTAAATTCAAGCCACCCGTTGAATGGGTGGTATTGTGACTGTTTCTACCAGCAGAGATCATCCAACTCTGCTGTTGCTGACGACTCATATCCCAGATGGTTGAGTGAACTATCGGTCCTTGCTTTGCTGGTCTACATAGAAATTGATCCGGTCATGGCCCACATCCATGATGCTGGTGTCGGTATTCCAAAGGGGTCTTCTTCGAATCTTGACGTCTTGACGTGGTTTGTCCTACACTCTACGAAAATATCCGAGGTATCGTAGACTCTATTTGCACAAGTGGAACAGGGATGGGTTGCAGTTTTGGACGGCGATGAACCTGGATAAACGGGTGCACAAGAGTGGCGGCCGAAGCCACGTCGGGCCAGCCGTGGTGGCGCAGCTACATACCGAGGCGTCTCGAAGCTGAACCTGGCGGAATGCGACAGCCGAAATTTGTTTTCGGCATTAACGGTCTAGTCCTTATCTCCTTCGCCAAATCCGATCGTGGTCGCTAATCAATGGTAAAATGACATCACCATTGAGAGATCTCCCTGCTTGCAATTCTTGGAGCGAATTCGCTGAAGTGATAGTCAGCTTTTCATTATTCTGCAGGTGCTTTAGGCAGGCTTTGGGCCTCGTCGATAATAATCACCGGCTGCTTGTTTTGGTGTTGATATAAATCCCTCATCAAGATCACAAATTGCCGACGGGCTTGGGCCCGTTGAAACGGTGCAGTGACACCAAAAGCTTCCAGAATCTGCGCATAGAAATCAAAGGGCGTGAGATGGGATTTGGCCACATACACCACCGTGGTGTGGGACGGGCCCAATTGGCTCGCTAAGTAGCGAATGCCACACGATTGGCCGGACCCGATGTCCCCGGTGACGAGTCCCAAAGCCCGCGGGCATCGGGTCAGCGAAGGCACCGTGTATAACGCCCAGTCGGCGCTCTCGGATCGGTTGGCGACCTATGACCAACGCATGCCTGCGCGGCTTGCGCAAGAACCCGTCCTCCACTTCAATGAGACGGGGATTCGCGTCGAGGGACGATTTCACGGGCTCCACAGTGCCAGTACGCCCGCCTTGACCTATTATCATGTTGACCGACATCGGGGCGGTGACTTCGATCCGCGCCACCAAGTCGAAGACTTGGCGTTCGACTGTAGGCCGGAGGAGAGATCGGCCTCCAGCGGCTCTCCGCAGTGCCTGCAGGCCACCGGACGATGAGTGACGACCTGGTCTGGATGGTCGCGCATCTCCAACCAGGTACCGTGGTGCCCCTGAGATATCCCCAGTTTTTGGTAATGACAACAGGTTCCCGGTTGTTTGGCCGGAGTTTTTTGCGTCAAATGAATGCCGCGATCGAGGCGATTAACCACGCCGGGTCGCGGAATCTCGGGGCCGGCCCCCCGTGGGGGTCGGGTTGACGAAAGCCACTCAGGTCAGACCCGAGATGTGCGTCCTTGGGAACAACGCTCTCGATTCGTGACAATGGATGAGGGGAGACAAACCAGGAGAAAGCGAACGGCGAGGGTTCTCCGATAGCTAGAAACCCGATCGGAAGGGCCACTTTGGTACGTAAGCGTAAAATACAGCACACCTCGTCATGGGGAATCGATCAGGCGATAATCGCCTTATGCCATTATTAAGGAGGCGTCATAAGATGACCCATCAACAATTAGCCGAGCTACGGACCCTGTGGGAAACCCGTCTCGGAGAATTTCGGGCGAGTGGCCAAAGTGCGCCAGAGTGGTGTGCAGCCCAACATCTGAACGTCAAACAGTTCCACTACTGGAAACGAAAGTTCTTGACGGAGACCCCTCCTTCTGAGACACCGACATCCGTCCGTCCGCAATGGGTTCCCGTCGTCCTGCAGGAACCCGGGGACCATCGGTCTCCCGGTTTACGCAATCCATATCGGAGTCGTTCAAGTCGAAGTGTCCCCGGGCTTTGATGCCGATCTTTTACAAATGTGGTGCGCACGTTGGTCCCGTTGTCATGCTAACGGCCGGGAATGGCGATCAGCGAGTCTATTTAGTCGGAGGCGCTACGGATTTTCACCAATCGATTGATGGATTGGCGGGGTTGGTACAGATGGCGTTTCATCTGGATCCTTTCGCTCCCGCCTTGTTTGTGTTTTGTAACCGACAACGCGACAAACTCAAGGGACTCGAGTGGGACCATAATGGCTTTTGGCTTCACTATCGGCGTCTGGAGCGAGGGCATTTTCAGTGGCCAGAGGGCACTGTGGGGAAGGCGGGAGTGTCGGAGACCAGGGCAGCACCGCGTCGAGGGCAGCGGGATCCGTCAGATCTCGATTCGGCAATTGTTCGAACAGATATTGCAGATAGGCAAAGGGATTCAAGTTATTTTCCTTAGCCGTTTCCACAATACTATAAATGATGGCATTAGCTCGGGCCCCTCGGGGCGTGTTCGCAAACAACCAGTTGTTGCGACCAATCACAAAAGATTTAATAACGCGCTCGCTCCGATTATTATCCACGTCCAATCGCCCATCTAACAGAAAAGCTTCTAATTTTGTCCATTGATTGAGGTAATAGGTAACGGCTGTTCCCACCAAACTTTTCGGGAGCACCAGCGATTGTTGTTGACGCAACCAGCTGGCAAATTTCTCGAGAATCGGGCGACTGCGTTGGAGACGGGTCTGGAACCGTTCTTCGGGGCTAGCTTGACGGAGCTCCCGTTCGATGGCAAACACCCGCTGGCAATACTTCAACCCCGTTGGGCTGCGCTCGGAGCGTCCCGCAGGGACGCCGGCAACCCTTTGAGCGCATCGGTAAATTACGGCGCGCATGGGACCAACAGCCGACTAACGTGATTCCCTCCAATCCTTCATACCCGACGTATCCATCAACCTGCAGATAGTCGCGGAACTCTTTGAGAAATTTTTGGGGATGTTCCCGGCCCCGCGTCGGTTGATACTCGTAGAGCACGATAGCCGGTGGCTCCCGGCCGGTGCGATACATCCATTGATACGATGAGGTTTGTGGCTTCCGCCCCGATTCACGCAACACCTGGACTGGG
The DNA here is from genome assembly GCA_021797515.1 of Bacillota bacterium. Taxonomy (GTDB): domain Bacteria; phylum Bacillota; class Sulfobacillia; order Sulfobacillales; family Sulfobacillaceae; genus Sulfobacillus_C. Next base: position 3,186 of record JAJZZP010000093.1, read on the forward strand.
GGTTTCATCCGCCTGGATGATATCCCGGTGGACCAATGCCGTGTACAGCCGATCATACGCCGGACGCAGCCCGTGTTCTGCCGCGTGGATCATCCAATTCGCCAGGGTTTGACGGGACAACGAGACACCCCAACGAGCCCAGGATTGCTCCTGGCGGTAGAGCGGCACCCCTGCGACATCCGTAGAGATATTGCACATGTTTCACGACATGCACTGGCGCCGGGATGATTTTGATTTCCCGACGCATCTGCGTGCTCATGGCATGCAAAGGGCCCTGACAGGTGTCGCAGACCTGCTCGGCTTCGGGCAGCCGATATTCAATCCGTTCCACGGGAAGGTGTGCGAGGGCAACCTCTCGCTGCCCGGGGGCCTTTTTTCCGCTGATACGTGATGGTTTCCGTTTCCTCCCGAAGCTCGGCATCTGCGTCTGCGGACACCGCCTCTCGGGTTTCGGTAACCCGGGGCAACGGCTCCACCACCTGCTCGGACGACACCCCCAAACTGGCGTTGTTGGCACAGGCGAAATTGTTCCTCGAACCATGCGACTTTTTGGCTCAATTCCGCCATCTGTTGTTCCAACCGTGTGCAGCGATCACGATAATATTCCAGAGTCTTCGGGGCGTCATGCGCATCCGATGCCACCACAGGTTCTGAGGCCTCCCTTAGAGCAGAATGGATCCCTCAGAAATCGCGTACTGCGGAGATGTCGCCGCGTCCAGCCCCTTGACGAAATTTTTCTCCGGAATGCGATCACCCTATTCGAGCGTACATGGAGGCTATGTGCGCCTGTTTCTACCCCCTCATGAATCCTCCCATACCGTGTCTGTATTCAGGTCGCGGTGTCGGATCATCTCGACGTGCCTTAATGAAAGAAGGAAATAATCCTCTCATCACTTTCAATTGACTAGGTGTGCGGTATTTTACGCTTACTTTGGTACGATGGAACAGCGTACCCGCCGTCAGTGACCCTGGGTGGCGGCGGCACTGGATGCATTCATAAAGGATGTCGGTCCGATCCGATCACTGGATCTTTCCATACTCTCGTCCCCCTCACTCCGGCTACGGGCAAACAAATCCGTGCGGCCATCGCTGATCAAACAAATACTCGCGATACGCGGCATCCGTTCCAAATTTTGCGTCCAGCTGAGCAGGTTCATCGGCCGTTCCTTCCACTCTTCCCCGAATTTATTGCTTATTTTAGCCTATTACATCCACTCGTGGATTCAGTGTGAGCCATCTTATATCTTGAGTTTCGCACCCTGATCACACAGCGTTTTTCAAAGACAATTCAGCCGCCAACCCTTGAAATGTGCTACTTTCTCCTGATTCCCGTTTGGCGCTTT
>JAJZZP010000023.1 GCA_021797515.1 Bacillota bacterium
GGGCTATCAAGTGACTCTGAAACCCGCATCCTGAGCGGATTTACGGCCCCGGAACCGCCGATCAGGCCCGGGCCTGAGTGAGATCGGCCATGCCCCGCTTTCTCGGGGGAATTTTTCGGAACAGAACTGCGGGGTGTCCGGCACCAGCTTGACCCAAGCTCTCACTTGCCGTTCGCGCTGGACCAGATCCTGATCGTTAATCGCAACCCGACCATTGGTGGGCCGCATCCAACCCGCCAACACTCGCAACAACGTGGATTTTCCGGCTCCATTTTCGCCTATCAATACAACGGATTGCCCTTTAGGGATGTTCAGGTTGATATGGTCCAATGCCACCAAATTGCCATACTTCACCGTTAAATCTTGACACGATCCCCGCATCGGCCACCGTCCTCACACCCGCCATCATCCTTTATTCGATTGTAGCACATCGTCACGGTTGCCTGACCATTGCCCATGGGGAGCCACGCGTTAGCCGGAAGATTGGAAGGGTGTTAAAATGGAGCCGAGAATCCAAGAAAGCAGGCAGACGTCCAAGAGGCAATCTCGGTACGGACTATAGTGCGGGAAGTCGCATCCAGGACAACTGTTTACCAGGTTATTGCATGAGGAGTAAACGGGGCACACATCTTATTAAATCAGGGAGCTTTGCACGTGGTCTTAACCATCGAACGCTTATAGTTGCACACTCCCTTCTGAATCGAACAGATCAGAGGCGTGGTATGTATTGGTCTTTGGCGTACCCAAGGACTTCGGCATAGTTTCTGCGACTCGCATGGTTAAGCGACTGTATTCCATGCCGTATATTGCATCGGGTTTCATGTATGAAGATAACAGGATGTCCCATGTTTTGGAAACAGTCTGGACATCATCTCGCAACCGGTGTATCTTCGGTTAACTAACGCGTGTATGTTAGAGGGGGAGATTTAGTGGGTGAAGTCGTTCTAGATCGCTTTCATGTGAAATCAGACAAAAAAGAACGGGCGAGGGAGTGGATGGGGATTCTCAATCAACGGATAGACGAATGCCGCGCTACTCTCGATGCAGAAAACATGTACTTTGTGAGGCAATTTTCTCCGAGGAACTTGGAGATGAGATGTATCTGTGGTGGGTGGAATTCAAAGAGGCCGGGGGACGTCCAATTCAGAACTCTATCGCAGAAATCGACCGCATTCATCTGGCCTTTTGGGAAGAATGCATCGAAAAGGGAAGCCGCCAGGTGATGCGAACGGAGTTGGTCTTAATTCCAGAATACATCAGGAAGGCCATTGCATCGCGGTAGCGATCAGGTGCCTGAAAGGCCACCGCGAATGCGAAAGGCATACTAGATAAAAACGGGTTCTAATGGGACCATGCCGGATTAGCCCGTGAGCTAAATCGGCAAGAGACCCATCGGTAGGGGCCAAATCGATGGCCGGCATTAGTCAACCTGGAATACGCCTTAGGGCTAAAGGCGGGGATCGACCGACTGACTTTCAAGAGCCAACACAGCGTGCACGCATTCGTGTATCCGATGTAACGGCTCTCCAGCAACAAACCTTTGAAGTCCCTCCAATCCCAGGGCAAATTCACGCAGTGCAGATGCCCGTTTGGCTGCCAGTGCTCGATGTCGGAGACGATCTAGATTTTCCTTGGCGGTATAATCGGGACCATAAATAATGCGAAGGTATTCACGCCCCCGAACCTTGATAGCCGGTTGCACCAACGTGCCACCGCTGTTTCGCGCTACAAACGGTAGTGGCTTGACTACCATGCCCTCAAAACCTGCCGCCGTGATGTTTTCCCACCATGCCACCCCTGCCTCAATGCTCCCGGGATCGTCCATTAGAACGCGGAGCATGGGTGTTGACATCATTAGTGCGGAATCTGCAGCAGTCAGCGACTGCAGTTGTGCCAAGTGCCACAAATGGTCCCGGTCCATGTGCACTTTGCCTTCTGATGCCAACAGGTGAAACGGTGCGATTTTCAGATCATTAAGCGATCCGACCGGCCACACGTAGTGCCGATAGGCAGCGATAAATTGTTCGGCATGGGTTTGCTGCGAGGTAATTTGCGATATAAGGTCGGCTGTATCGAGACCACGCCGGGCTGCTTGCGTTAGGGTATCTAAGGCCGCCGCGAGTCCAATATGGGCGGCACGACCAACCGCAGCATACTGGCGTTGTAACAGATCCTGAGCTTTGAGCGACCATGGCATGATTTCAGCGTCAAATAGTAGCCAATCACTTTGCAACCGCTCAAACAATCCGGCGGTTTCCGAAGCCATTCGTACTCGATCGAGCACGGCCTGCTCCATATCGGGATTCTCAAAGAAGTGGCGACCGGTACGTGTGTAAACAATACCCAGGCTGTTCTCTTGCACGCCGAATCGGCGCGTGGCAACACGACCATCTCGACACACTATGATGACCGCGCGCGAGCCCATGTGTTTTTGCTCACAGATAACTTCCGCGACGCCTTGATGTTGGAAATACGAAAAGGCCTCCGTGGGATGTTCAAGCGTGTTGGATTCTTGGCTGGTTTCTGCGGGTGACATAGTGGGGGGCAGATAAATCAGCCATTTCGGATCGGCGGCAAATCGGCTCAGTACTTCCAAAGCCGCCGCTGAGTTCTCTTCGGGCACAGTAACCGTGCCCATGAGGTTGGTTTGCACGCGTCGCTTGCCTGCAATATCGGCAATATCCAGCACATCGTCATGCACTTGTTGGGCAGAGAGTTGGGATACGGGATGAAAATTTAATGGACGAATGGGATCGGTATAGACGCGGCGCGCGGCCTCATCCACCAATTCGTTCTCAGGATAACGCAATGCCGTCAGTCGACCCCCAAACACGCAGCCGGTGTCAATGTTGATGGTGTGGTTAAGCCACTCCGGTCGTGGGATCGGGGTATGGCCATAGACTACCGTAGCACTTCCCCGGTAGTCAGCGGCCCAATTGTACCGAATAGGCAGGCCGAATTCGTCGGTTTCCCCCGTGGTCTCGCCATAGAGTGCAAATTCGCGAACTTTGGCGGAACCCCGGCCATGCATCGATGCTGGCAACCCGGCGTGTGCGACAACAAGACGACCACCGTCAAGTACGTAGTGACTAACCAGTCCGTCCAAAAATTTTTTGGTGCGCTCACGAAATGCGTTATCCTTCCGGGCGAGCTGATCCAGCGTTTCTTGGAGCCCATGAGATACCGTCACCGGAATCCCTTTAAGTTGGCGCAATAGCTTCCACTCGTGGTTCCCGGGGACGCACAAGGCGGTGCCGCTGTCGACGGCATCCATGACAAAACGCAATACGTCGGTAATCTTAGGACCACGGTCGACTAGGTCGCCAAGAAAGACTAATTTGCGTGATTCGGGATGCCGAATTTGATAAGTTCCCGTTGAGTCTTGAAGGACGTGGTATCCCAATTTCTCTACCAAGGCGTGCAATTCGTCAAAGCATCCGTGCACATCGCCGATAATGTCAAAGGGACCGTGATCGTCCGATTTATTGTTCCACAGGGGCTGACGTGTCCAATGGAACGCTGCGATCTCGTCTTCGGACGAGAGGATAATGACTTGGTGCATGCCTTCTCGGCGAAGTTTGGACAATGAGGCTTTCAGTTGGCGAATTTGCTTTTGAATAACATGACGGCCAAATTGTCGGTCGGCTCGCCCAATGTTTCGATCGATGCAGACTTGTTCGGGCAGGTTCAGGACAATGGCGGTAACCAGAACGTGGTGCTGTCGGGCCAGCGCAATCAGTGACCGTCTGGCTTCGGGTTGCACATTGGTGGCATCAATGACCGTGAGGCGACCTCGAGCCAGACGTTTTCCCGCAATGTAATGCAGAATATCGAAGGCATCACCCGTAGCGGATTGATTGGCTTCATCGTCTGAGACCATTGCTCGACAGGCGTCGGATGACAAAACCTCGGTAGGAAGAAAGTGCTCGCGGGCAAAACTTGACTTGCCCGAGCCTGATGCGCCGATCAGCAATACAAGGGACAGTTCGGGAATTTTAGCCAACATGTTGTGTAAACACCCCCATTTGGCTTGGCGAACCAACAGTTGGATCCTGGGGCCCCAGGCCGTCGATGCGGACCGCATACCCAAAACGACGTGCTACTTTTTGTGCCCAATCGGCGAATTGCTGACGGGTCCATTCAAAGCGATGGTCCTTATGGCGCATGGCACCTTGTGGCAATCTAATCTTTACCCATAAGTTTTTGGCGGCTTCAGCGCCAATTTTTTCCAGGCTTATCATTCATGGGCTGGTGTTCTCATCGGCAAAAAAATTTTGAGCGCAGTGTCCCAAAGCAAAGGGATTTGCGATTCCGTGTCGAATCTCTGAGATATGGTAGTAGCGGTGAATCAATCCAGACAATCGATCGATCCGTGGGTGTTCCGCGAATTGGGTCTCGCCTCATTGGGGGACGCGCGGTTGACCGCGCGGGCATTACGCCTCGCGAGTGATTTGGCCGCCCACCCAGATCTCTCGCTGGCGAGTCTCTATGAGGGTGATTGGGCCAGTCTGAAAGCG
>JAJZZP010000050.1 GCA_021797515.1 Bacillota bacterium
TCCACCAAAAACTCCTCGATAAATCGGTTCTCGCGCAGCGAGAAGTTCTTGAAATCCAGAAATCAATGAAATTGTAAGAAAATCGTCGAGAGAGATCGCTCGTGTTCATTTAACGGGGGCTAGATCGACGACGGCTTGGCGGGCCGTGGTCGTGGGCGACAACGGTCGCATTGCGAAGAAAGCCTATACCTTCTGGGTGTTGTCGCAGGTCCTGGAGGGGATTCGCTCCCGCGATCTCTATGTGACGCCCAGCGAACGCTTTGGCGATCCGCGCGCCCAACTGCTCCAAGGCGCAGCATGGGAAGCGGTGCGCCCGCAGGTGATTCGGACGCTGGATTGGGCGGCGGATGCTGAATCGTCTTTACGCCCCTTGCGGGAGGCGCTCGACACGGCCTACCGCACTACCGCCGCGCATTGGGAGACCAATGTAGCGGTCCCGGTTGGAATCCTTTGCTGGCAAGGACCGTCTGGTGTTAAGTCCGCTGGATCGTCTGGAGGAATCGGCCTCCCTCCGCCGACTCCGTCATCGTGTCGCGGCGGTGCTCCCGCGTCCAACCCTGCCCGATTTACTCTTGGAAGTGCATCAATGGACCGGGCTTGCCGCCGCCTTCACCCATGTTAGCCAAGGCGGCGGGCGGATCAAGGATTTGGCCCTCAGCGTGTGTGCCGTGTTGCTGGCGCAAGCCTGCAACATTGGACTGGACCCGGTCGTTCACCCGGGCATTCCGGCGCTGGAATATGATCGGCTGACTTGGGTTGCCCAGAATTACGTCCGCGCGGAGACGCTCTCCGCAGCCAATGCCACGCTGGTGGATTATCACGCACAACGTCCGTTGGCCCGCATCTGGGGTCAGGGGGAAGTGGCCTCGGCGGATGGCTTGCGGTTCGTCGTGCCCGTCCGCTCGCTCCATGCGGGCCCCAACCCCAAATACTTTGGGACCGGTCGTGGCGTGACCTACTACAATTTCACGAGCGATCAATTCAGCGGATTCAATGCCCTGGTGATTCCCGGCACCTTGCGGGATTCGTTGCGCCTGTTGGAGGGCGTGCTAGACCAACACACGGGGCTCACCCCTCACGAGATCATGACGGATACGGCCGGGTACAGCGATTTGATTTTCGGCCTCTTCGGCTTGCTCGGCTACCAATTCAGCCCACGCCTTGCCGACATCGGCGCAGCCCGTTTTTGGCGATTAGAGTCGGAGGCGGACTACGGCGTGCTTAACCGCCTAGCGCGGCAACGAATTCGCGCGGACCTCATCATCCGCCATTGGGACGACATGCTCCGCGTTGCCGGCTCATTGAAGTGGGGCACCGTAAACGCGACATCCCTCATTCAAGCGTTGCAACACGGGGGACGTCCGACCCTGTTGGGGCGCGCCATTGGGGAACTCGGTCGGATTTACAAAACACGGTATCTCTTAGCCTATTTAGATGATGAAAGCTATCGGAGACGGATCCTCACCCAGTTGAACCGGGGCGAAGCGCGCCACAGTCTCGCCCGGGCCGTGTTCTACGGGAAACGGGGCGAGTTGCATCAAGCGTATCGCGAAGGCCAAGAGGATCAACTCAATGCCCTCGGGTTAGTCGTCAATGCCATTGTGCTGTGGAATACGCGGTACATGGAACAAGCGTTGGCATCGCTTCGTCAGCGAGGGCAGGTGGTATCGGACGATGATGTCGCCCACCTCTCTCCATTGGGTCACGACCACATTACGATGTTGGGACACTATTCATTTGAAGTCCCTGACATCGTCGCACAAGGGCATCTCCGGCCGCTATCGCCGTGGGACGAATAGGCATCGATTTCTATTGCCATTTTCGTTCCATTGCTTACAGAAACCCCAAGATAGACGCCGTGCTCACGCCCTCGGCGGGTCCTGACCAGATCCACGGGGACGTTCCGAGTTCGGCACCACATGACTAGCCCGACATCGTCGCGAGTCGATATCTTTGATCGCGATTTTTTTATTCGTGGGACGGCGCGGCGGCTAGCCCGCCGCGAAGTGGGCATAGAGTTGTCCGGTGACTCGCCCCCACCGGTTACCCCGACCGTAACGAATGCGGTATTGGCTGGCATGGGCGACTAACTTGGCGGCATTACGGAGAGGCACATCCTGACGTCCAACCGTCGCCTGGCCAATGATACGCAAGAGGTTGTACGTCAGACACGCCAGATGGCGAACGAGTTGGTTGGCGGCAACCTTGCCAGAAGGCAACCGCTCTAAATGCATATCCGTCTCGACCTCGCTGTGATACTGTTCCATCGTGCCATGATCCGGGTACCACGGGAGTACGTCATCCGGGGTCGCGGTTACGGATGTCCAGTACACGGAGACCTCAATGTCGGGAATCAGTAAGATCTGGCAATCGGCGGTGATAGTGCGTTCGATGACTTGGTACACGCATCGTTCCCGCGCGTGTCCGCGCCGGGGAGCTTCCCCAAACGCCTTCCTTCTGGGTCTTCCCATTGTCGAAGAAGGCGACACATCACAATCCCGGGGGATGTACTGACGTGTACCGATGGTGCTTTCCCGAATGATGGCGCCCCAGTGGACCACGGGATGGTCTTCTCGTACGGCGGCTTGGTCGAGGTGCTCCCGCAGCGTGGGTGACGAGGGCACTTGGGCAATGCCCACACTGAAACCGAAAAACGGATCCGCGCGATACGCCTCACTATGGTCGAAGTCACTCTTTCTTTGCGCCAAGAGCCCGAGGTAGGCGACCACCACGTCAGGATGCCCGATGTCCGGGCGGAGATTTTCGTGGATCTGGGTCCGATTTAACCCGAGGACCTAACGGCAGTTGGTCGACAAGTGTCCCGATTATGCTCAATCCACCTTGACTCGAGAGGGCTTCGTGGCCTTCTTCCCATACCACGATTGGCCGAACCATCCTTTACCCTCCGGGTGCGGACTGAAAGTCCGCGTTTTCCTTGATTTTACGCCATTTGAAAGCGATTGGTCAGGCTCTCCTATCACGGATTCAGGTAATCTGTAAACTCCGCCCTTGGGCTTTCCTCGTGGTCACTCAGATTGGGAAAGTAATCAGCAGGGAATCGCAGTACGCATCTGGGATAAGATAGCTCTGTTGGCCCTCCCGAATACAAATTACTCACCTCACTGCGGCCTTGCGGGGTTCGACCTTGCGGTGTTTCAGCAGTTTCGTTCGTACGGGTTGACTTGTACTGGGGTGACCGGAACCCATCAAAACGTGAGAACGTCCGCCTTTCTGTAGTTAGCCCCCGACGCTGACGTTAAGTGATAAAGGAATCTCTGAAGACGAACGAAGTCGATCCGAGTCAGGTAGCTGACAGATGTCCAACTGAGGGGCCCGCTTCAGATTCTGAGTCAGCCGTGCGGAGGACCGGATGAACCTTGATTCGCGCCCCATCAGCTCGGCCGGCAAAATCACCGGCTTAAGACACGATTCGCCAGGAAGTGCCTTCATCAATTTTGTGGCTGTGTGGTATCACGCACTCAGCGAGAGAAAACATCTACATCCCCACTGATGACGACGCAGAACCCAGAAGCTTTAACCATTACACGCAAAAGACCGAGCCATCGCAGACCTGATCTCCACGAGGAAACGGCAACCGAAGGCCAGAGGCACGGGGACCTCCGATGCCGCACCTGTTCCGGGACCGTGGCGGTGCGGTATGGCATCGGGCAGGCGATCGAAAAATTCCACTGTCCCATCCCCGTGTATAGTTCGTCACATTTTTGCAATACCTTTGTGGTTTATTGACCCCGTGAGGATTTTCCCGCGGGGATGATTCAGGTTCCGATGGGGCAATTTAGGTGAGATACCACTAGGAGGGACCTTCATTGGTCAATGAAACCACGTTATACGAACAGGCGTTGCTGCCATCCACAGTACGGCATACCTGCCACATTTGCCACCAGCCGTTTTTGTATCGCTACGATGGACACTATGTCGCTGACCAATTATATCCTATCGATTGGATATGCCGCAGATGTTTCCCCTCTTGGTTGAGAGCACAAGAAGCGCGGCTGTTGTCCAACATGATCGCGACTGACAGTTGAGCATTCCCCACGTATAAATGGGAGGTTTTGCAAACTAGGGCCTCACAAAGACGAGTGCAAACACCCTGAGCCTGAACCGTACTTCGCTGTTTCACCGACACCAACATCCGTATGACAACGAACCGCGATTTTCCATCATGAATCGAGTGCGCCCACGACCGATTTCGTAGACTCTTAGAGTCCGATCCGATAGAGGCGAAAGCGTGATGTCGCCCGCACCGACGCTCTGGATTCCGTGCCCCACAGGCACCCCCTTAAATCTACCAATGCCATCGAATAATTAATTAGGGGATGGGAAGCGAGAAGGTGTCGACTAACTGGGGAACACCTGAGAGATCCCCAGTTTTTACCATTGGAGAAGCTGGAAAGTCCGTGGTTCCTCAATTTTTGCCTTTCATTTCTCGCCGAGGTCGCGGCGAAACGCCGCGGAGCCATAAATGATACAGGTCTCGT
>JAJZZP010000124.1 GCA_021797515.1 Bacillota bacterium
ACATGCGAAGCCTGCGGCTTCCACGCACAAGTCGCGGAACCAGGAACATCCCGGAGTGATCCGAGAAACCCCCACCTCAACCCGACAGGGTTAGGTGGCGGGAGAGTTCATAAATCTTCCGGTAGATGGGAGCTTTGTGGCATTTTCCCGGGCTGGCAAAGATCAGACTAAAATGGCTGCCTATAATGCGGCCAAGGCGGGGGTTGACGCCCTGATCCGTACTTTTGCTCTCGAGGCTCGCTCCCGTCACGTGCGTTTTAATGCGATAGCTCCAGGATTGGTGACGACGGCTAGAAACCTGGACCAGATCAAACCGGACTCCACCACAAAATGGGCGGCCATAAGTGATGTAGTACGAGTTGCTACTTGGCTTGCGGGTTCCAGCAGTGCCGGCATCACGGGGCAAGTGTTGCCCGTGATGGGCTGGGGGATTTAGACAGGGAGGCAACGATGCTGGTGCGATTTGATTTTTCCGACGGGGAAGGCACAACTCCACGTTATTTTACCAATGCGGAACAAGAGGTGACAGCCTATCAATTGCCTGAGGTGCTGCCTGCGTTGCAAAAGGTTCAGGATGCGGTGCACAAGGGAAAATGGGCCGCGGGGTACCTTGCCTACGAAGCGGCCCCGGCATTTGACGCCGCGATGCAGACGCAAAGACCCGGGGCGATGCCTTTGGTCCATTTCGGCATATTCGATCATCCAGCGCAAGATGTTTGGGAGGCATCGGACTCTGTTGCAGTGGGCCAATGGCAATCATCGACTTCCCATGCCCAGTACATCGAGGATATAGGGCGCATCAAAGAGGCGATTTTTGAAGGTTTGACCTATCAGGTGAATTATACGATGAGGCTTCACGCAGCGCTCTCCGGTGATGACCGATACTACTACCTACGCTTGCTAAAAAATCAGCGAGCACCCTATTGTGCGTATGTCGATGCAGGACGGTACCATATTCTCTCCGTGTCTCCCGAACTATTTTTTCGGATTGAAGGTTCTCGTATAATAACTCGTCCGATGAAGGGCACGATTCGCCGAGGAAGATTTTGGCAGGAGGACCAAGCCTTGCGTATGCAGCTTGCGGAGTCGAAAAAGGACCAAGCCGAAAATGTCATGATTGTAGACTTGCTAAGAAATGACTTGGGTCGTGTCGCAGGGGTGGGTTCGGTGCAAGTTGAAGAGTTGTTTTGTCTTGAACCCTATCCGACTGTGTGGCAGATGACTTCGACGGTAACGGCAATGCTGTCGCCGGGAATTACCTGGCTTGATGTGCTGTCTGCATTGTTTCCCTGCGGATCGGTGACGGGTGCCCCCAAATCCAGCACAATGCGACTGATCCGTGACTTGGAACCGAAACCGCGTGGGGTTTATTGCGGTACTATCGGATATATTGATCCCTCGGGAAACGCGCTGTTCAATGTGCCGATTCGCACCATCACCTTAGATGTGGCCACGCATCGCATGGAGTTTGGAAGCGGGGGTGGAATCACTTGGGATTCCCGGGGCGAGAGCGAGTACGATGAAGTCAAAGCGAAAGCCGAATTTTTAGATGTTGTGATGCCAGACTTTTCTTTGATAGAAACCCTACGTTTACAAGACGGCACGTACGCACTGCGATCCTATCACATGCAGCGCCTTCAACAATCCGCACAATTTTTTGGGTTCGTGTGGTCTGCTGATTCCGTGGCGGAAAGCCTTGACAATTTTGCGCGCGATCATGAAGGACAGTGGCGCGTGCGATTGCAATATAGTCGAGGAGGTCAGCTTATCGTGGAAGGTACCCCATTTAATAAGGCTATGCCTACAAATCGTAAGGTGGCGTGGGCGCGTGACCCTATGCCCGATGCTGATGCGTGGACGTTTAACAAAACCACATGGCGGACCCGCTATAGCGAGCGGCATTTGGCTAGCAGCAACTGCTTTGATCACCTGCTCTGGAACAGGCAGGGCGAAGTGACGGAATTTACCCAAGGAAACCTAGTAGTTGTTTTGAACGGTCGATTGTGGACGCCCCCACTCTTTGTGGGGATTTTACCGGGAACCTTTCGGCAGTGGTTGTTAGAGCATCACGCTATTTGTGAGCGGGTCTTGACCAAAGACGAGGTACAGCAAGCCGAACAAATCTGGTTTATTAACAGTGTGCGGGGGTGGGTTCCGGTATCTTTGGTGGGCGAAAATGAAGAATGCGGATGTTGAGGGATCCATCCGTTCGTGAAGAATCTGGGGCGTTACACTCGTGTCGGCTTCGGCGGTAGGGTTGTTGCGGTTCTGTGGTTACATCGGCCACTTGCATGATTTCTTGAGCATACACCACCATGATGAATAGATGCGGTGCGTAATGAATTCCGGTATGGGTTAACGGTAACCTTCTAATTCCGCTTTAATGGACGCATCGAAAGTTGGCCAGGAGTGACCACAAAGGACTGAATACCGGCATCGGTCACCCAGAGATATCGCGGTCATGGAGACCGGGCATCGTGGGCACTGGGCCCCGGACGGAAGCGATAGGTGTTGGAGTTGGAGTACCTTCGGGACTGGAGTCGCTTGGGGCAGCACGGAAACTTGTCCAAAATCAATGATCACCAAGTACCACTACATGATATGATAGGGGAAGTTATTGATTAAAAGAAGAGGAGCGTCGGGAGATTGCCAGCCATATCACGCGGTGCTTGCAGGAAATGTGAACGTTCATTTGCCAAGTCTCAAATGACACGGCACCTAAAGAGCTGCTTGGGTTCATCGGGCAAGGAGCGCAAGTTGCTTATTTTGGTGGAGTTACCTCGATCACCTTATTGGGTGTATCTGACGGCGCCCAACACCGTAAAACTTAGTGCGATAGATGGAGTCTTAAGGGATTTGTGGCTGGACTGTTGTGGTCATCTGAGTTCTTTTTCCAGTCAAGACACTGACTATCTTGATGACCCGGAAGGGTTTGGGTTTGGTGGAACCAGAGAGCGCAGTATGAACGTTTCTTTAAAGCGTGCGGTGGGGAATGGGACGCTACGCTACGAGTATGACTTTGGTTCGACCACACAATTGGCCCTTAGGGTGATGGATGAAAACGTGATAGGACTGGGGTCGGGAATCAAGGTGGTGGCGCGAAACGATGCACCTGACATTGCGTGTAGTAAGTGCGGTGGCGTTGCCACAGAACTACTGTTTGATGACTGGGAACCCATCGCTTACTGCGATACGTGTCTTGGGAGCGTGGGCGAGGACGGCGAGACGTACACACTTCCGGTGGTTAATTCCCCCCGTATGGGAGTTTGTGCCTACTCTGGGCCGTCGATCGAACCCTGACGATCCCGAGACCATTTAGTTGCTTGAACACAAAGCCCGCGTATTCCCCTTCCCCGGCGCAGCCGGGAGGGGGTCAAGCGGACGGCATCCGTTCAGGATGCCCAGTCTTTCTTCTGGCTCATGCGTGGGTCTTTCGATAACGTCACACAGAGGTATACTGTAAAGAGAACATCTGTTCCCAGGAGGATTGCGTAATGCTCAATGGTTACAAATTTCGCCTATATCCCAACTAGGAACAGCAACAGGTTCGCTACAATGGATTGGTTGAGACTTGACGGGTGGGGCCGGATTCCCACGCTATTTTCTCGCCCGGCAACCCCAAGCTGGGCCTGCCTCGCGGCGAGCGTAGGGGTGTAGAGGACTGGTCCCCTGCACTTCTCCGAATTTCTCCTAACGGGAGGACCTGCCCACTTAACCTGAAGACAAAATAGCTGGGTATTCACAGTAATGCCAACAGCCTTAGCCGATCACAGGGACTTGGATGGCAGCCATTTTAGCTAAACTTATGCCAAAATGAATTAGCGCCGTGGGGCCGGAGTCCCGAATCCTCGGCCCCCAAGCCTGCCGTGCCCAGATATGGGCATTCAAAAGATCATCGCCTGGACTTCAAGCAACTGTTATTGACGGTGTTCGTGAATGGAGAGGGCGTCATCCATCTGGGTTCGGTCGATTCCGGGAATGTCTCCGATAAAACCTTGAATCATCAGACGATCGCCACATTGGTAACCGGCCCCAATTCTGCCGCCTTGCGGGCGCTTATCTCCATTTTATTTTGCGGTGTTCCGAGACCTTCTCCGCCACGCGCAAGGCGAAGGAAGCGGCCTGGGTCGCCGATGACTGGAAGGATCTCGAAACGGTGGCGCTACGGCTCGGCCGCGCATTATTGGGCTTCGGCACAGACCACGATGATCGATGGATATCGCTATCGGATGGTCGTCTATTGGTCGTCCGCCTTAGATCATCGGAAAGAGAAGAGTCTGGATCGAGAAATTGCGACGGTCCGGACCACCTTGGAGAAGGCCGCCAAATCCCTTCGGCCTGCCAGTTTTTTAGCCAATCCGATGCCCGGCAGGCATTGTCGGAGACTCAGTGGTTTGCTACGACGGTCTCCGTGGATTCCGTCGTGGAACGGATCCCATCCGGCTCTGGTCGGCCGCGGAAAAGCGCTCCCACACGGACCGTATGGAAGGGACCCCGACCATGGGCACCATCGACGCCGCCCGTCGCCAGGCCGTATGGCAACGAAGATCCAGGGCCTAACCCCCTAATTCTAGACAGATCATTGATCGCTGGACCCGGAGCCTTTCGGGGCATGATATCGCGAGACAAGGCCCCAAGGGTTATGGCCTAAGCGTTCCAGCCTATCATGCCCCGTTCTCCGCCTCCAGCGAGACGACAGCGAACGCCGGTCGTGGATTCGTTTTGTCCAGGGTTTATAGGGGGCTTAACAGATCCACGTTCGTGCTCATCACGAATTGCGACCTCGCCACTTGGGATGCTCGAGCGCTCTTAGAGGAGTATAAAGACCAGGGCCGGTGCGGACGTCATTTCCATTTTCTCCAGGATCCTCTCTTCGTCATCGCGTTGTTTCTCAAGAAACCGGAATGGCTCGAAGCGTTAGGTTACGTCTTGTGTGCCCTATAGTTTCTTAGAACGGCGGCTCCGACGAAGCGGTCAGCCGATTCCTTCTCTGACACGCCGCGTCTTGACGCGGCCCACTGGTCATGAACTGATTCGCCACCTACGGTCGATCCCAGTGACGCCTGTATCTGATGGAACCCGTGAAGTATCGCTGCCAACTCGGTTCCATGCTACCTTTTACGCCTTTTTAGAGCCTCTCCGATTGGATGCACACCGCTATACCCACCCGCCACTACCCTGGACAGGGACTGGTTAAAAAACTCGGGAATTGTGGGCCCGAGGGTGCGGAATACGTGTCGTGAAAATTTGCGTGGTATTAATCCCGTTTCTGGTTATCTTCTAGCCAATTTTCGATTTTTGGCATCAGATGCCTGGTAATAAACCATCCCCAATAGCGCCATTGGCTTAGTCGGGTCTGTGCACCCTCGCCAGGCGCTGCGACCAGGGCTAGTCCGGTGGACGATCCCCATTTTAAACTCAACCATCCAACATGGTGATAGCGAGGCCAAGACACCACAATTTTAGGACCCAATCCATGGCTAATGGTCCATTGGCCCGGAATCGAGGCCAGTGCATCTACCTTCCATATCTCTCGCCGATAGCGAATCCGGGACGGCCATACGTTGGGTAACTGCGGATTGGGAAGCGTATTCAGAAATTCAGCCAGCCGAGCCAATTGCTGGTGATCATGTGCTTGTTGTTGGAGATCCCGCCATGTGGGCAGCTCCGTCGGGCCTGGGGATACCGCCCAGGCAAACACGGGCAATTGACGGCGTTCTCGTCGCAAGGCACGATGTGCTGCAGGCTCCCATTCCGTAGTCCGCGGCCGAAAATGAGCTTCCAGGCGGGTTCCCTGTCGCCACCGCCGCAACACCACAGTATTGGAAAGATGTCGGCTCCATTCCGGCAATTCCCAAGACAGAAGGCACCGCAGACCGCGCAATGACGGATGCTGCAATGAATTTGTCTCCCATAACAAGGAGGGTGGATTGGTTACGGTGAGGCGAACCTGAACCAGGCGAATGGGCAGTCCCATCAAAGATTCATTGCGAGGAGGTGTTTCTTGATGCCAGCGAATGCGAAGCGAACGAACTCCCAGGCGTTGGATTAAATTAGCCCACACACGATTTAACGCTTCATCGTCTTGACCCGGTTCGACCGTTAAGCTCCATTCGTTCCAGCAGGATCGGGGCTGACTTTCTAAGACGTAACCGTACGGCAATCGCGTCGCCCGATGGATTCTAGACAACGCCTGCCAGTCTAGCGACTCCCTGGATACGAATCCATGTTTGATCCACACTTCCCGCAACCGTGACCAGAGCCACGACATGTCAGGTGCTCGAATTACGAGATGTCCTGGACTCCATGACACTTCGGATTCGCCACCACAAGGGATGTGAACCTGAAGAGGACCAACGTCCGCCAAAAATGCCACTAGATATCGCCACGTAACCTCTACCGACATCAAATCAATCCAACCATCAAGAACCAGAGGTTTTTGTTGCCATCCCCACCATGATTCCAATTGCCTTAGATTGTGGCCGACTATCGTCAGCCTTCTCCCAGTAGCCTGTTTGCCAAGTCCCGCAAGCCATTCTTCGGTATAACGCACATCGTCCCAAAAGGAATTGCGAGCGGTGGCGGGCAACCGAGAAATATGGGCGACATATCGCATCGCGCCTCGGTCCTTTCTCATCTCGTACCGCCGTGTTTAGACTTTATCTATCATAGACGTCGGGCGACCGATTGAAAAGGTGAAGGCGATCCAGAAAGAATCCCAAATTGTGTCACTGCGTGAGCACGGAGATCCAGCGGGTCCCGAAACGCATCATCGGCCACTTATTTTTGGGATTTTTTCTATGTTCCCAGGACAACCACCGCGCGGCGAAAAATACTTTCACACTATCGCCTGGCAAATGCCATGAATTTGAGTACCGGACGCGTCATCTCATCGTGGCGAAAAACGGGACGTTGCACTGGATTCCCAATCCACAATCATTCAAAGCGCTGGCGTGTCCTGGAACCACACCGTGAGGGTTTCGGCGCTGCCATTGGTAGGCACAGCAGTCACGTTAATCAACCTAGTCAACACCCCGAAAGTCTATCAGGAACAAGGTGACGCATTGCACTGGATTTCCACTGCCCAGATGTTTGCCAGCTGAGGCTACGAACGGAGCAATGTGTTTGCGGTGACTTTCTTGCCGTTATCGGTGGGAACTACCGAAGAGTCGCTGTCGCTAAACCAAGTCTTTCTTCATGCAGCCGATGCCGTCGATTACGCCAATGCCGAGAGTATCGCCAGACGCTTCCAAATTTCCGTAAACCCGGTCACAGGAAACCCTGTCCATGCGTGGGCGGCACCCGGGAGTGGGAACTTTGTGGTCATCGCCGTCGGCAGTCCGACCAACAACGCATAATGCTACAATCCGCCAGGGTGAGTGGGACTTTCTCAAGGCTCCACCCCATTTCGCCGAGTGGCAAATGCCTCTACCAGTCTGTTGCCTGGGGCCAATTATTACGAAAACGCCGCAGGGTTTACTGCGACCGACAGCATGGGGATTGCAACCGGCCATGTAGAATACGTTCTCGGCCAAAAGCCTATCCTATCGCTCTGTAGCCACTGGTCTACGGACCTCAGGAGGTCCCCAACGGAAGTCATCCCGCATGCCAATAACCAGTTTCCTTAGGCACATTTTTGGGATTGGGGACAATCCCTCAGCCCTGCATCGCTATGTTCCGGAAGTTCTAGCCGCTGTAGGGAATCTCTCCGCCGCCGTAATTCCTGGGGCCGCCGACGAGGATTCCCCCAGGAATTACCTTTGGTTTCGCGTCAGTTAAGAAGATCTTATCGGCTTAACAGTGTTCCTACATATTGCAAAATCGCGTTGCTACACTCGGAGCAATACCCGTCATGGGTAATCAAACGATTGGCCACTTCGTTTAACTTCTTCAACTGTTCCTGATCCGGGGTACGAGTGGAGGTGGTGATCTTCACCACATTTTTCAAATCATTGAATAACTTGGCCTCGATGGCATCTTTCAATCCAGGGTGGGTACGGTAATCAAAATGATCGCCGCGACGGGCCAGGGTGGAAATGCGAATGAGAATTTCTTCCCGAAAAGCACGCTTGGCGTTATCGGAAATGCCTATTTGTTCCTCAATTGAGCGCATTAGTTTTTCGTCTGGATCGATCTCTTCATCGGTAATCGGGTCGGTAATTTTAGTTTTGTTGACGTAAGCCTCAATGTTGTCCAGGTAATTGTTCAAAAGCGCCTGTGCAGATTCCTCAAAAGAATACACGAACGCCTTTTGCACCTCGATTTTTGCAAGTTCGTCATACTCTCGGCGTGTCTCATAAATGAGATTCAGCAATCGATTCCGCTCCTCAGCGCTAATACCGGTGTGCTGCTCCAAACCGTCTTTCAAAGTTCGCAACGCATCCAGCGGATTAATGCACTGTACCCCTGGCTTGACCAAGGCACTGGACAGCCGATTGATCACGTAACGCGGAGAAATGCCGTCCATGCCTTCCATGGAGAATTCTTCCCGGAGTTCTTTGACATCTTTGGAAGTGTAGCCTTCAACAGACTCTCCATCATAAAGCTTCATCTTCTTAACCAGGGACATACCCTGTTTTTTAGAGTCCTTAAGCCGCGACAAAATGGCAAACATGCTGGCCGACCGCAGTGTATGCGGTGCCAAATGCATATTGTTGAGCGCCGATTCACCAATCAATTTTTGGTAGATGCGCATTTCATCGTGTACCTTAAGATTGTAGGGGATTCGAACCAGAATCATCCGATCCTTAAGCGCTTCGTTTTTCTTGTTTTCAATGAAGCGTACATATTCTGTTTCGTTGGTGTGACTCACAATAACTTCGTCAGCGTAAATCATCGCGAATCTTCCCGTCTTGATATTTTGTTCTTGGGACAGGGTGAGTAGTCCGTAGAGAAACTTCTCATCACTCTTCAACATTTCGATAAACTCCATCAATCCCCGATTAGCGATATTCAGCTCACCATCGAACCGGTACGCCCGGGGATCGGACTCGGAGCCATACTCCCCAATGGTGGCCAAATCAATACTGCCGGTAAGTTCGCTAATATCTTGGCTTTTGGGATCACTGGGTGAAAATGTGCCAATCCCTATTCGTTCTTTCTCGGACATCAGTAGCCTCTCGACCGGAAATTCATCAATATGGCCATGGTAGATATCGGTCAGCCGTTGGCGACAAACTGGACACAAATCGCCTTCAATGTAAAGTTGGTAATCTCGCCACACGTCGGTGCGCAATGCCTCAGGAATCAGATGCAAAGGCTCCTCGTGCATGGGACAGCCGACCAACGCGTAGGTCCCCCCAGAAGCAGTACGGGTATACCGCTCCAACCCACGCTTTAGCAACGCGACCAATGTCGACTTTCCTCCTCCCACAGGACCCATCAGTAGTAAAATACGCTTGCGAACTTCTAATCGTTGGGCCGCCGAGTGAAAATATTCCACCAGTTGATCCAACGCTCGATCCAAACCAAACAAGTCATGGTCAAAAAATTGGTAGTGACGGCTACCGTCTGATCGGTTCTCAATCCCTGCCTCGGCGATCATATCGAAAATTCGGGCGTGAGCCAGTCGGGCCACTCGAGGATTTTCTCTGGCTTGGTTGAAATACTCGCGAAATGTTCCTCGCCAGGCGATTTCCTGCTCCCGATTACGATAGGCATCAATGCGTTCCCAAATATCCATGGGCGATCTCCCTCCTTTACCCTAATGTCGCCCTCAACTAACGTATTAGTGTCATAAAGCCGCAAGCGACCTCTAGACGGTGGCTCGGCCGTGGGCTTTACCGTCAAAACTCAATACAATCTTCTTTTGGGCACTGATGGTCTCTAGATGCACCGGACGTCCCCACAGCAAATGCACGTGCTCCAAAGTTCGCTCTGCATACGGCAGATCCAAATCAGTGCCCTCGTGACGATGAATCAAATAGAGTTCCCCGCGTCGGTGAAAGTCTCCGTCAACAACTTCAATGATGGGCAATCCGCCATGAAATACTTCTTTGATCAAGCGGTCTCGGACTAACTCCCAGCGCCGCGATTTGACCACAATCTTGTCTTGCTCAGGACCGAATACATAAAGATGCAATTCATCGACTAAGGGTTCGGTAAGATAATTGCGTAGAAAACTGACATCATCATCTACGGTTCTCACTAAGAATGCGGATTCTTTGCCTTGGCTTTCCCAAATATCGCGAAATATTCGGTACCCCATGGCATAGGGATTGATTTGATACGGAATCGGGGCGGTGACCGATGAATGCAGCCGAGCAAAGTTAATGACGTCCGCGTCGGTAAGCTCCATCGCGCGCATCAATTCTATATGCCATAAGCTGGCCCACCCCTCATTCATGATCTTGGTTCTCATTTGCGGCCAAAAGTAAATCATTTCATCACGGACCATTGCCACCACATCACGCTGCCACTCTTCGAGTTCGTCGCTAAGGTCGATGATAAATTGCAACACGTCTGATTCGTCCTCGCGCACCTTCAACAGGTGCTTCGGTTCGGTGGTTTGAGGTTGCCACAAGTCGGACCAGGACCCCCCGGAAGGTGGCGGTCCTTTGGGCCGTTTGACAGACAACAGGGGTGGGTGGGGCACGGCGACATGCTCTTGGATTGAGAGGGCAGCATCCAAGAACCGCTCCACCACCTCTACTCCCTGTTCGAATTGATATTGCCGCACGCGTTCTGCATGACGTGATACGACGTCCAACATGTCCCGCTGGGTTTGGGAAAAATGCACATTGTGTTTGAAGAAATCGACGTGCCCCATAACATGTGCCCGAACGAATGTGTTTTCCAGTTCCGAGTTGCTGTCTAGTAAAAAAGCGTACGCAGGGTCGGCGTTTATCACCATTTCATATAACTTATTTAAGCCGTAATCGTAACGTGTTTTCATCGCATGGAAAGCCTTGCCGTAGGACCAGTGCGACATGCGTCCCGGAATCAAGTAGGCGGCAAATTCGTATAGAATGGTAGCAGGCACCGCCTCGAATCGGATGGGAAATGGATCCAACCCTTGTTGTCGTGCTAACTGCCAGATCTCGTCGTCAGTGGGATAGTTTGATTGACTCATGCTCTTTCGTCTCCTGGTGAGCGAGGAAAAAACTTCTTCAGCGCTGTGTAGACGTCTCGTTTGTTGCCAATAGTCACCACTTGAAACCGAGGATGCCTAATTGTGCCGAACGCGGTCATTAAGGTACTGGTGTACCCCCCTTCCCGTATTTCAGCGTACCCAAATACATTCACCAACGGAAGCATCGCTTCCAGAAATTCCACAGTACGACGGTTGTCCGCATCAGACCAATTGTCTCCATCAGAGAAGTGGACCGGATAAATGTTCCACTGGCTGGCTGGATAGCGGTTTTGCAAAACTTCCCAACATAATTCATACGCTGAGGAAACCTTGGTTCCTCCACTTTCCCCCAGTTGAAAAAATTCCTCTTCGGTTACCTCCCGCGCTTGGGTGTGATGCACAATAAACACCACTTCAACCGACTCATATTTTGTCCGCAGAAAACGCAACATCCAGAATGCAAAGGTGCGAGCCATCAGTTTCTTGAAATCGCCCATCGAACCTGAGATATCGCGCATGGCGATTACGACCGCGTTGTTATCTTCTTGGGGCACGTTAACCCAAGTCTTAAATCGCAGGTCATCAGGCTGCCATGGGCCTAAACCGGTTTTTCCTTGTCTGGCATGGCGCAGCAGGTTTTCTCGGAGACTACGGCGTTTGTCAAGATTCCCCATCAAGCCGCGTTTACTGATGTCTTTAAATTGAAACGTGGGCCGGGGAATATTGGACAGCATCTTAGGCTTCAGATAGGGCAAGCCCAAATCCTCAAACAGCATCCCTGCCAAGTCATCGATAGAGATTTCTGCTTCCAGATAATCAATGCCAGGAATTTCCCCAGGGGCACCTGCTCCTCGACCCGCTTTGTCTCCTGACGCTGGGGCCGGAATTTGTCCCAGAATGTCTCCCTGTGTCAATTCCCCTTGATCCTGCCCTACACGATCCCCTTGCCATGGGTCAAAGCGAAATTTATACTCCTCCAAGTTTCGGATGGGGACCCGGATAACACGTCCTCCATCCGCAGTGAGTATGCTATCCTCCGTAATTAAATCCGGCAACCGCTGTTTTAGCGCGTCCCGTATCTTTTGTTGATGGCGTGCCTGGTCTGTAGCGCCTTTTCGTTGCAGAGTCCAGTCCGGCACAAATCCGGCCACTGTTACCACCCCCTTTTTGAAGGTAATAACATCCTATGCACCTTCGGCGAGATTTTGCCTAGATCTTGGAGACTCTGTCAAATATGGTCAAGCGGTGTCGGGATGTTGTCCCGCCAACGAGCAGCGTTTGCTGGGGGGAAACTACCGATCCGACGCGATAAGTTGCTGGTCGTAACGTACTACGGCGACTAGCTTTGGTGCCGTCAGGATAGTCAAAAAAGTTTGGCGCCTACCTTTGGGTCAGGGTGTGAAATGCGGGAGCGAACCGAGCTTCGGGATATGCACCTTCCGATCCTAGAGGGTAAATGGGTCACTCGTGAGGTGCTGTCATGATGGCCTTTCTTTTTGAACGGGGGATACCTCGCCACCCCAGCGAAGACATTCTTAAATGCTTGGCCCAGGTGAATGGTCGCCATCCTGAGGTATCCCCCGTTTTAATGTCATAATAGAAAGAATTGTCTACACAACGGAAAATCGGGGTCCTCTGTCGAAGAGATAGGGTAACCAATTTCGGAACCAGGAGGATCCCCATGATTCCATGGGAGTCCTCACAAATTTTTTCAGACACACGGGCGCTTACGCAAATCGCAGCGGACAACCCTCGCCGCTCGGGTCTGGGCGGTCATGTCGAATCCCTTATTAGGTGTCGCCAACATGGGGTGACGGTTTGCCATTGCTGATCATCAGAAGGCAAAAACGCCATTAAGCGGGTCGGTCGGTTTTGGGGCAACCTCCGCATGGACATGACGGTGGCCCATGGCGACCTCGTCCAGACGGTGATTGGGGGAGCCACCGAAGTCTTAGTGACGTTGGATTAGACGGACTCCAAAGAGGGCGTTCACCAAATTCTCGCATTGAACCTGCGTGCCAATCGGCGCGCGTTACCGTTGGCGTGGGTCACCGTCCCCAAGGATGGTCTCAAAGATCAGATGCGCCCATACGAGGCCGCATCTTGTCAACGAATTGCAGCCTTCGTGCCCGTCGGGTGCCACGTCATCCTTCTGGCCGGTCGCGGCTTCGACATGATTCCGAGCCCTCAATCCGCTCGGTTGGCACTGCACTATTCGCACCCAGGGCCCGGTCAAAATCGGCGTTCGCGGCCGACGACGGTCGCTCTACCTGGGATCTCCCCGATGTCCAGTGGGATTCTGTCGTGTCGGGTGGTTGTCTATTGCAACGGCGGGCACTCAGATCCCTGGAATTTAGTCATGTCACCCGGATTGACGCGGGCCGATTGGCCCGCAGCACGGATCGTGGCCGCGTACGGCCGACGCTTTACCACCGAAGAATGTTTCAAAGACGAGAAAAACGATCCCGACGAGGGCTTCCCCCTCGATTGCGTGAGGTTAAGTACCCCCGAGCGGTGGGATCGGCTCTTGTTGGTCTTTGCCTGGGCCTATTATTGGCTGATATCGCCGAATGGGTGGGGGAAGTGGCGGGGAAGGACCGTTAAAACGAAACGCACGCATGCGTTGTGGCGCCTCGGGACGTGGACCTTAGCGTGTCATGACATGGTCTGGTGCATGATGCTCCGAGCCCCTCACACCTTTCAAAAGACTATTCCGGCAATCGTGGCAAACCCGCCGTGGTTCGAAACGGCTCCGATGCGGACTCCCCCGTATTGGGAATCTGGGGGCTCTTTTCGCCTGGGGAGCGGTGCTCGACATGGGCAAGTGAGGCAGTTTTCCTAGCGATTTCCGTCTTCTGAATGGCGGAGCGCCACGAACGCGGCGCCGCTGAAACGGCCCAATTCGCGGATAGGTCTCGCCCTCCATATGGTAGACACTGGAGATCACTCAGGACGCAATGTGGTGGTGACCACGCCCAGAAATTAAGCCGCATCGCGAATGCCTACCAATTTTCGTTCCATATCCAACTTTTACATCGTTAGACAATGTGTTTAAACCCTCTAGTTTGGTTATGCATGGGTCAGAGTGAACTTCATCAGCATGTCTTCTAATGGGGTTCGGGCATACGCAATGAGAATTTCTACTAAGCGGCGAGCCTTGGTGTCCTCTGGCTATGCCAGCACTTGCGCTATATTATACACTCTTCAGTACGATTCTAGGATTAACTGCTGTGTTCGGTGCGCAATCCGTCCATCATGGTGCGTAGCAACGCGATTTCTTTTGCCAGTCGGCCGCGCGTACTGCGAATTTCCAAAAGCTCTTGCCGTGTCGCGGTAGGGATGGGGATATGGGCAGCAATCCAATAGGACAAGGCTTCCGGTGTTTGTGGCAGCAACGGATGAGATGTTTCCGAGCGTACGATGCTCCATACTTCCGAACCCAAGGCTTGCGCTTCATCAACTAATGGGTTTGGAATCGTATCTTCCGAGTCGGGCATGAACCGAAATTGACCGACAAGGGTCTCATGTACCAGTCGGAAAGACAACAGGCTGACTCGGCTAATGCCGACCATTTGGACGGTAAGCGGCGTCGTATTGTGAGGGTAGTCTAGTACCCTGGCCACGGTGCCGATGGATACCGGTTCCGGCCACGCTGTGCTGGATCCCGAAGCGGACCGTGCCAAACAGACCACAACTCCGGTATCGCGCAGGGATGCATCGGCAATCATGGCCTGGCCTAATGGTCCATCCATGGTTAGGTCCAGTCTCATTCCCGGAAATAGCACTCCTGACCAGGGTAAAATGGGCAAGCTTAGAGTATCCCGGTTGGTAGGCATGTCACCCCTCCTTGTGCGAATTTCACCATGATTCTTGACTCGTGCTCTCCTCTATTTTACTGGTTTCTGTTAAGGTCTCCAACCTGGTCAGGAATGAATTAGGGAGTATTTTTTTACAAATCGCGTGTGATTTTCCCCACGGGAAGACAATGCTAGAATAGAGAGCGATTGAGCTAATACGTGGGCGAGGCAGTACAACAGGAGGCGCAATAGTCATTATGAGTTATGGGCTGACAGAAGAGCAGAAGATGTTTCGCGATATGGTGCACCGATTGGCAGCGGAAAAGGTGGCACCGCGCGCTGCGGCAATTGACGCCACACATGAATTTCCTTGGGACATTGTAGAGTTGTTTGCGGAAAATGGTTTGATGGGCGTGGGGATGCCCGAGGAGTTAGGGGGCGGAGGGGCGGACCTGCTGACATTTTGTCTCTCAGTAGAAGAGGTGGCCCGAGTTTGTGCAACTTCCAGTTTAATTATTGCCGCTCAGCATTTGGGAGCCATGCCGATTTTGATTGCCGGCAGCCCAGAACAAAAGAAGCGGTTCATCCCGCCGATTGCCTCGGGAGCAAAATTATCGGCATTTGCCCTGACTGAGCCCGAAGCCGGGTCTGACGCTGGTGGCACCAAAACCCGCGCAGTCCGTGATGGTGATCGCTATCGAATTAATGGCACTAAAGTGTTTATCACCAATGGCGGATTAGCCAAGACAGTGGTGGTGTTTGCCTCGACCAATCCTAACGCGGGGGTTCGCGGAATTTCCGCCTTCATCGTCGATGGAGACCAGCATGGTGTTAGTGTAGGACGAATTGAGAACAAAATGGGAATCAGGGGCTCGCAAACCGCTATGCTGAACTTTGACGACGTGTTAGTCGATGCTGATCGGTTGTTGGGTAGCGAAGGGGATGGGTTCAAAATTGCGATGCGGACTTTGGACCGAACTCGCCCAGGAATTGCTGCGCAAGCATTGGGCATCGCCCAAGGAGCGCTTGATGTCAGTTATCATCATGTGCAGACCCGGCGCCAATTTGGCCAAGCCATAGGGCAATTTGAAGCTGTTCAGTTTATGCTGGCCGACATGGAAACCCAGATCGAAGCCAGTCGTCAGCTTTTATATAAGGCCGCCGAAGTCGTGGAAACCGCTGGATTTGAAACCGTTTCTTCCTCGGAAGTGACCCGTTACTCGGCAATGGCCAAACTGATGTGTTCAGACACAGCAATGCGGGTAACTACTGATGCAGTGCAGCTTTTAGGAGGATATGGGTATATCCAGGATTATCCCGTGGAGCGAATGATGCGGGATGCCAAGATTACTCAGATTTATGAAGGAACCAACCAGGTCCAACGCTTGGTTATATATCGCAACATGGAGACGGAGAGTAACTGATGACGAAATCCTACATTAAGGATTTGCCCCAGCGTGTTGGGCAACCAGTGCAGATTGAAGGCTGGGTGACGCACTTTCGCTCGTCGGGGAAAATTCATTTCATTGTAGTGCGAGATGGAACGGGTACGGTGCAATGTGTGGTTTCTGGTGATTTTTTTGCTGATTGGGACCATTTGACGATCGAAACCGCCTTGGCCATCACAGGGGAAGTAAGAGCCGATGCTCGTTCTCCAATGGGGGTGGAGATTTCCGTATCGACCATTGGCATCATTGGACCAAGTATAGATTATCCGATATCCCCCAAGGATCACGGCACCGATTTTTTGATGGGCCATCGGCATTTGTGGATCAGAAGCCCGAGACAATCTGCCATCTTAAGAATCCGTGCCGGAGTGATTCGGGCAATTCGAGGGTTTTTAGACCACAACGGCTTTATTGTGGCCGACCCCCCGATTTTGACGCCGGCCGCGGCCGAGGGCACGACCACCCTTTTTGGCATCGACTATTTCGGCGATCCTGCCTATCTGTCGCAATCCGGGCAACTTTACATGGAAGCCTTGGCCATGGCGCTAGGGAGGGTTTACTCTTTTGGACCGACGTTTCGGGCCGAAAAATCTAAAACCCGGCGTCATTTAACCGAATTTTGGATGGTCGAGCCAGAGATGGCGTTTGTTGAGTTTACAGAAAATCTCGAGTGGCAAGAACGCTTAGTAGAATATACCGTCCAACAGGTTTTGACCAACAATCTATCCGATTTGCAGGGTATTGGCCGGGATCTGGAACTGTTGCGCAAGGTGAAGGCGCCATTTCCGCGGATAACCTATGACGAGGCATTGGAACGGTTGAAGTCAAAACAACTGGAAATTCCGTGGGGAGAAGACTTGGGTGCTCCCCATGAAACGGCACTGGCCGAAGAGTTTGATCGACCAGTCTTTGTCACTCATTTTCCGACAAAACTTAAATCTTTTTATATGCAGCCGGATCCTAGTCGACCGGAACTAGTGTTGGCTGCTGATCTTTTGGCACCGGAGGGTTACGGGGAGATTGTCGGCGGAAGCCAGCGAATTCACGACTTGGCCCTCTTGGAGCAAAGATTGAACCAACATCATTTGCCACCTGAAGTATACTCATGGTATCTAGATTTACGGCGCTACGGTTCGGTGCCGCACAGTGGCTTTGGGATGGGATTGGAGCGGCTGGTGGCATGGATTGCGGGTCTGGACCATGTGCGTGAAACCACGGCCTTTGCACGGACGTTAAACAGAGTGTGGCCATAAAGTCAATCATAAGGGAGGAGGGGGTCTGGGTGCCACCGTCAGATGATCAGGAACAAGGTTTGGATATAGGAAAAATCCTTAATGCGGCACGGATTCACCATCGCTATTCGATTGATGACGTGAGCGAAGCCTTGCGTATACGGCGCGACTACATTCAAGCATTGGAGCAAAATCGCTGGGAAGACTTGCCGGGCGAAGTCTATGGTCAGGGATTTCTCAGAAGTTATGGACGATTGATAGATCTAGACGGCGATAAACTGGTCGAGTTGCGGCGTTCCGTGATTGGTGCGCCCAGTACTAAGACTGTGTTGCCCGATGGTGGCACCTCCGGCAAGGGAACGGGAATATTTACCCATCGTGGTACCGCCCAGGGTAGCGCATCAGTTCCTAGCCGATCTCAGAAGATGCGGCCGACCGCCGCTCCTCGCGCCATCTCTCAGCAACCGATGAGTTCGCGGTCAGTGATTACTTTGGCAGTGGTGCTGGCGGCTTTATTTGTGGTCGGTCTGTATCTGCTTGGTCATTCGGGCCACCATTCGGGTTCTCCGCAAGCATCGCAGGCTGCGTCGCACAACAAGACACCAAAGAAAACTGTAACTCCGACCCAATCGCACCATAGCACTCATCACAAAGCGCATAAAACGGTGCCGACATCTGCAGCAGCGTTGGCACCCACCTCCATTTCAACACATGGAAACCTCACCGTTGCCACCTACGATGTGAGTTCTTCGCCAATGAAGGTATCCGTAAATTTCTCCGGACTTTGTTGGCTAGGGGATATGGTTGATGGGTCGCCCCAAGTACAGCACACTTATAATGCTGGTCAATCGGTGTCGTTTTCGGCGACCAGTTCTTTAAATCTGGTGTTTGGTACCCATAGCGAAACGGTCACGGTCAATGGTCAATCGGTAACGCCGCCGTCTAGCCCTTTACTTTGGGAGATGAATTTTGTGGTGACGGGTGGAGGCTAACATTTTGAGGGATGAAACTTCGGCCACGGGGCATTCTGCAAGGTGATACCTTTATCCGAAACGAGGTGCACCGATGGCTGGGCTTTCCAGTGTATCCACACAATATCTGATGGGTTTACTTATGGCAAACACGTTGCACCCGGTTCCGACCCCACCGCACGTTTCGGCTCGTGCCGCGATTGTGATGGATGCGCGGACGGGTGCTATTTTGTATGAGAAAAATGCTTTTATGCAAAAGGATCCTGCAAGCGTCACGAAGATGATGACGGCTTTACTAGTCATCGAAGCAGGCCACTTGAATCGGGTGGTGACGGTATCAAAGCAGGCGGCGGCGACAATTGGCTCCTCGATGCATATCCGATACCGCCAGCAATATACCGAGATGGATTTACTGCGTGGATTGCTGATGCGATCAGGCAATGATGCGTCGATTGCCTTGGCGGAAGCTGAGGCAGGCAGTGTGACCCGTTTTGTGGCCCGAATGAATATTAAAGCCCAGGAACTGGGAGCTTTCAACACAGCGTTTGAAAATCCTAATGGACTTACCGCCCCAGGGCATTATTCCACAGCCTATGATTTGGCGTTGATTGCTCGGTCCGCCATGCGAGAGCCCGTATTTCGTCGGGTGGTTGCCACCCGCGAAGACGTGATTCAAGAGAAAACCTCGCGACGCAAACGCTCTATCTCTAACACTAATCAACTTTTATACGGGTTTCCCGGTGCCGACGGTGTTAAAACGGGGACGACCAACGCCGCTGGGAAATGTCTGGTAGCGTCCGCTACCAGACAGGATCGGCAAATTATTGCGGTAGTGTTAAATAGCAACAATCGTTTCGGAGATGCAGCCCGGCTGTTGCAATGGGGGTTTAGTCACTGGAGCACAGCCCAAGTTTTGGATCGGGGAGAGAAAGTGGCCAAAATTTCTGTGATAGGAGGAACCGTGCCGGATGTCGGGGCACGGGTCGTTAGTCCGGTTTGGGTCACCTATCCTTTAGGAGCCGGGTTCCAAGTTCACATTGTGACGCGGCACTTTTTGCCGGCACCGGTCGTCAAGGGTGCGGTAGTGGGGCGCGTCATTGTCACCACCATAGACCAGCCTCCTGAGACCGGGGTTCTAGAGGCGGGTCGCGCAGTGGCGCGGCAACCGGTGCGCCGACCGTTTTGGCGGTGGCACACCGGCTTTTGGCGTCATTAACCGCGATAATTGGGGGAGCCATAGGTCAACAGCTGATTGACTGTAACCAAACGGTAACCTTTCGCGGACAACTGTCGCAATATAGTGGGCAGCGCCAAATCGGTTTGTTTACACGTATCGGAAGCATGCAGCAACACAATATCCCCGGGATGGATGCGGTTGACCACCCGAGAAATGATAGTGGCAACCCCGGGATTCATCCAATCTAATGAATCCGTGCCCCACGTGACCGTAGTGTATCCAACCGCCCTGGCCGCCAAAATGGTCCGCGAATTAAAATCACCATTTGGTGGTCTCACTAGTGTAGGTCGTTTACCCGTAAGTTCTTCAAGGACATGGTTTGTTTTCATGATATTGGCCTCAATTTGCGGGGTCGATAATTCGGAAAAGTTAACGTGAGCCCAGCCATGTGATTCAATTTCAAATCCGTCTTTTACCATTTCCCGGACTAATCGCGGATTTTGTTTAGCCCAGGGACCTGACAAGAAAAACGTGGCTGCCACGTGGTCCGATGCCAGCAGGTGCACGACCTTGGCGGGCATTACCGTGCCCCATGAGATATCAAAGGTTAGTGCCGCCACCTTTTGTGTGGTATTCACATCACGTAGCGAATATCGGTCACTAATAGGCAGCGTCGCTGCCCAAGTTCGGTATCCGTACGCTTTCCCCCATTGCCATGCCACAACCACAAGTATTGCAGCGATCAGCGCTACTACAACACGCCGCAGCATTTGATGGGGAACAGTGATAAATCGCATTGGATAACCCCCTTCTTTTTATGGTGATTGCTGTGATAGCCGTCGCTATTGGTATGTGCGTTAATGGGACGAGATATCCGCAACTTGTCTGGTAGTTATCATTACTCCATTAGGCAGGTTACGTAGAACATGGGAACGATGCTTCCCAAAATCGATTTCGTGGGCTATGATTAGCCACGAGGTGACGGGAGCGATGGCAACCAGGGTTGGGATGGTTAGTTTGGGCTGTCCCAAGAATCGTGTGGATTCTGAGGTCATGTTGGGTCTTTTGGAAGAGGCTGGATATCAGTTGACCCCGGAGGCCAAAGATGCTGAGGTGTTGATTGTCAATACCTGTGGCTTTATTACATCAGCCAAGCAGGAATCCATCGATACCATTTTAGAGATGAATCAATATCGGGAAACGGGTCAATTGCGGGCATTGGTAATGACAGGGTGTCTGTCTCAACGCTATCAGCAGCATTTGTGGGATGATCTTCCCGAAGTCGATGCGATGGTGGGAACCGGAGAATTTCACCGAATTGTGGAAGCCGTGGGTGGAGCGTTAAATGGGGCACGTCCGTCATTTTGGGGTGAAATGCCAGTAAGCGGAATGGAAAGTCCGCGTCGACTGACGACTCCGTTTTATACCGCGTATCTTAAGATTGCGGAAGGGTGTGATCATGCTTGCGCCTTTTGCGCTATCCCCAAGATGCGTGGGGGGTACCGCAGCCGCCCGTTATCCGATATCATCACTGAAGCTCGGCAACTGGTTGCGTCCGGAGTGCGTGAATTGGTGTTGATTGCGCAAGATTCCACGATTTGGGGTCATGATTTATATGGACACCCACAGTTGCCGCGACTGCTTTATGCACTGCAGGAGATTCCAGATCTTTTGTGGGTCCGGATCATGTATAGTTATCCCACCCAAGTGACACCGGAATTGGTTCGATCTATGCGGGATTTGCCAGTGGTAGCACCCTACCTTGATATGCCATTGCAGCACGCCCATCCCGATTTGCTGAAGCACATGGGCAGGCCATTTCGCCGGGAAAAAACCGATCGGGTGCTAAAGATGGTACGGGACGCAATTCCCGATGTCACTTTGCGCACCACCTTTATCGTGGGATTCCCTGGAGAAACCGAAGAGCATTTTGAGACCTTAGTGCAATTTATCGAAGAAATGCGATTTGACCACGTGGGAGTCTTTACCTATTCCCCCGAAGAGGGAACGCGTGCTGAGCCTTTGGGTGATCCGGTTCCTGAAGTCATCAAAGAAAAACGGCGTCGCCGCGCGATGTTGGCGCAACGGAAATTGGTGGGGGAAGTCCGGGGTCGCCATATTGGGCGCGTCATGCCGGTGATAATTGAAGCAGTGGGGGACACCGTCAGTGTGGGACGGGGTGCGACCGATGCTCCCGGGATTGACGGGGTGACCTATGTGAAGGGAATATTTAAGGTGGGTCAGGTGGTTTCAGTACGGGTGAACGGGGTGCGGGAATACGATTTACTGGCGGAGGCTGTGGAATAATCCAGCTGACACTTTAACGATATTACGGGTTCTGTTGGCGCCGGTGGTAGCGGCGTTTTGGTTGAGTTCGTCCCCTTCATTTAGATGGTGGGGGTTGGGTGTGTTTGTGGTTGCCGGGTTTACCGATTTGTTTGATGGAATTGTTGCTCGCCACACTAAACATACCACCCAATTCGGCGCCTATTTAGACCCTTTGGCGGACAAGATATTGGTATTGGGCACCGGGTTGGCGCTGGTATCCGCGCATCGCTTGGTGGTTTGGGTGCTGTTTTTAATTTTAATTCGGGAACTGGCGGTGACTGGATTACGATCGATTCTCTCACGGGACCAATACATGCCGGCTAGTTATGCCGCCAAATGGAAAACCACGGTGCAATTAATTGCGTTGGGGGCCTCTTCAGTGCTGGTAGGCGTAGTTCCCGACATATTTTGGGCGATAGCGCTGGCTCTTACCCTATGGACTGGGTTTGAGTACTTTTACCAACATTGGCCGCGTTAACCGCTTTCTACCTTAGGTGACAAGCATTGGGCCCCCAAATTTCTCACCATTCATGATATACTCCCCGGTAGTTTGAGAAGTTATGCGCCGAGTGTTCCGAAGGGAGTACATGATATAATGATGAAGGTGACTTTTAAGCATGCTTTGATTGCAGTCATAGTGTTTTGTGTCACCTTAGGCTTTTTAAAAGGTGTTCAAGCCATTTATATGCGCTCCGTGGTGCGCACTCCCTTAATTCGCGCGATAGAAAATGTTCCTGGCATCAAAGCGGCAAGTATGGTGGGTAACGATGCTGTGCGCCTGGTATTGAGACCGCAAGCCAATTTGATGTCGTCCTACCAGGCAGTGGTATCGGACGCCGAATCGTCTTTAGGACAAGCACCCTTAACCGTGACCATTGCCGAGCATTCCAACTCAATCATGACTAGTGTGGCTAATCAGGTCCAGTTCATGGTGGCCCAAGGAATTGCTACTGGACAGTATGTGACAATGGAACACAGCATAGTCGGATTAGCCAGCAAATCTGGGCTTAATGCCGTGGTGCAAATTAATTCCACTCATGTATACGTTACCCTCACCTCAGATCATGGCAAATTCTATTGGTACCATGTAGTGCCGATTGCCAGCAATTCGGAGAAGGGGGCTGCCTCATGATTAAGTCGATAGCTGTTGGAGTAATCACTGCTCTTTTGACGTTTTTGTTGTGGAACGGCATCGATGTGTGGCCGGTGATTCTGATTTTAGGTCTGGTGGCAGCCCTGACCTATACTGGCGTGTGGAACAAAGTCGTGCAAGCGCGTCATGGGAGGCAGGTAACGGTAGGTTCGGCCGTACGGGTCACATTCAATGATATCGGCGGTCAGGCTACTGCGAAGAACGAACTGAAAGAAGCTTTGGAATTTGTCCGAAATCCGGAACGTATCCAGGACCTGGGAATTCGTCCGTTAAAAGGGATTCTTCTAACCGGGCCGCCCGGCACCGGTAAGACGATGCTTGCCAAAGCGGCGGCAGAGTACACCGATTCGGCGTTTTTGTCTGCCTCAGGTTCGGAATTTGTTGAGATGTATGCAGGCGTAGGCGCGCAAAGAGTGCGTCAACTGTTCGTAGAGGCACGTCAATTAGCCAAACGTCAGGGGCAAGCTAATGCCATCATCTTCATTGACGAAATCGAGGTTATGGCTGGAAAACGTGGACAGCACCACAGCCACTT
Organism: Bacillota bacterium; assembly: GCA_021797515.1. GTDB lineage: Bacteria > Bacillota > Sulfobacillia > Sulfobacillales > Sulfobacillaceae > Sulfobacillus_C. Next base: position 23,713 of record JAJZZP010000124.1, read on the forward strand.
GGAATATGATCAGACGTTGAACCAGTTGCTGGTAGAAATGGATGGCATGGGCGCTTCGGAAACCGTTCGCATTCTAGTCATGGCAGCCACCAACCGTGGTGACTTGCTTGATCCGGCACTGTTGCGTCCTGGAAGATTTGATCGACAAGTGCGGGTGGACTTGCCGGATCGGGAAGGACGGCTCGCTATCTTAGCCTTGCATACCCGCAACAAACCGCTGGCTTCAGATGTTGACCTGGTTCGGGTGGCACAAGAAACGTTTGGATTTTCTGGAGCCCATCTAGAGAGTGTCTGCAATGAAGCAGCTATTATGGCACTGCGGGATAATTCTCCTGCCGTTTTAGACCGCCATCTCATGGACGCTGTTGACAAGGTCTTGCTCGGGGAACGCATGGATCGCAACCTGCGTGCCGGTGAGCTGAACCGTGTTGCGGTACACGAGGGAGGGCATGCACTGGTCGCCGAAGTGGTCAATCCCGGCTCGGTATCCTCGGTGACAATTTCCCCTCGGGGTATGGCCTTGGGATTTGTTCGTCAAGCACCTGAAGATGATCGCTTGATTCAAACGGTAAGCGAACTAAAAGCAGATATTCAAGTTTGTCTGGCGGGCTCCACAGCAGAGCGTATCATGTTGGGAGAGCAAAGCACAGGAGCCGCCAACGATTTTGAAAAAGCTTGGGACATTTCACGGCGGTTGGTTTTGTCGGGTCTTTCTTCATTAGGGGTGGTTCACGAAGAAGCCTTATCACCGGAAAGTCTTTACCAGGCAATTCAGGACATTATTACTCAACAACAAGCGGAAGTGGATCGCATCATTACAGATCGGGATTCCCATTTGCGTCAGTTGGCGCAGCAACTATTGGAATCGGAAACCCTGTCTGGCGATGCAGTGCGTGGCGTGTTGCGCGGGTCTGATCCTCTGGCGTTGGGCGAGGCGACGTCTGCGTAAATAAGCGAAACAACCGCCTTGCCTCCCGTGGCGGGCCGGTTCAGGTGTTAATGGGTTGTATTAATGAAGCCACGGTTGCCCCTCCCTACGCTCGGTTATTGATAGGCCATGTCCGGGTATGGTTCGATCAGCCCATGGTGGAAACCAAGCACTATAGAGACCAATGATAGTCCCGAATTTCGTCGAGTGTGAGGTTTGGTTTCACTGTGTATGGGGGCCAGTTATGTTTATGGTTAATGACGTTGAATCCAAATCCTCGAGGCGATCCATAGGTTTTCCCGAACAAAAACATTTTCCAGATTGTCAAGTCCAAGTAACCCGCAGATCTTGCTTATTCTATAACGAACGCTGTTTTGGTGAAGGAAGAGCTTCTCTGCCGTGTCACTGATGCTCCCGGTTGCCAAATAGTGATACAGGGTGTTAACCAGGTCTTTGGCAGATTCGTGAACCAATAACGGACCCAACCAATGTTGGGCCAAGCTATCAAGATGTTGGGAATCGATGTTGGCTAGCAACGTGACAAAGTTGTTGGCATGGGTAGTAAAGTAACCACCGCTAGCTGATGCGACCTGCACTGTGGCATGGGTCTCTCGAATTTGAGAAACCATAGCTTGTATGGTGCTTCCTTCTAATGTGCCGCGTACGGCACTAATGAAACATGGTAGCGAATGTTCGTGAAAGAGATGGTTCCACAGTTGGTACCATGTGTCGTCAGCATAATCTTTGGGGATCAGCGCCCAGATCCAACAATTGTCTAAAAACAACATAGCGCCAAATCGACCTTCCAAATACCGTTTCATATCTAGTATGGTATTTTGCGGCCAAACAGTGGTTGTGCCGAGACACCGAAAGCCGACTATTTGGCGGAATTGTGGCGCGAAATGATAGCTATCACGATGCTCCCATAGAGTTTTAGCGTTGTGTGCATCTGATGCCAGCATGGTCCGAAACCATTGCGATTGGTGAAAGATTTTCTCCCACTCTTTCGCCTGCGACCTCGCGAAAAGCCATGCTGCGGTTTCCAAAACATCGGGCCAGACACCTGGAAAAATAGAAGCAGTATCCATATTCCACAAGCTCATTCTTCCCCAATAAGGATCGATGCCGAGGCGAATTTGAAGATTTGGTCGCGTTGAAGGGGTATCATAGGACTGAAATATAGTTTGGTTCCATTCGTCAGCAATAGTGAGCGGGAGTTGCAGCGACTGGGTAACTTCTGAGAATATCTCGAAAGACTGTTGTTGGCGGGCCTTGCGCAGTTGGATCAAAATGGCCGATACTTGTAGACTGTCGGTTTTTAGAAACTGCACCTTACGATGTCTGCTGTCTAAAGCGGAGAGGTAAACCGGGCCCAATGCCCGAACAAATTGTTGGAGGATCGAGGCATCGCTGGGCGAGATTTCTTCTGGTTGGCGATGCGTGACGTAAAGTACACCATCAAGCCCATTGGGGATACACCATGGGACAATAGTTCCGCTAAGGATTCCCTCGTCATCAATCAAAGCCGTTACGGTTGTGTCTCGCAAAGGGGAACATCGATAATCCGGGATCATCACACTGTGTTGGGTCTGCGTTACGTAGCCTCCAACTCCATATCCTACTTTTAGTCGAAACCCAAAATCGGGATTCAAAATCCCTTGATTTTTTACGGTTTGTATACTGTCACCGCTATCTCGCCGCGCCGCAACATAAATCACCGAAGCGCCAGATAATTTGTATGCGCTCTGAATCAACAAGTCAAAAATGTCTTCTGAACGGTCGTGGCCTTGGTGAAAATGGAGCCATATGTTGTTCCATAAGTGAGTTAAGGTTTCTTGTAGTGCTTGTTCCCTTGCGAGCCAGCGGGCTTTCAAAGCGTGGAGAGCGTGAGACAGCCATGGGTTATCGGGTTCGATACCCTTGGTAAAAAGGATGGGAGAGGCGAGACCATGCCCTAGCGAGAAAACCTCCGGGAGTACTGGGAAACTTTGCCGCGGTAACTTGGCAGCACGGTAAGACGGGCTTTCCATGATGAGAGGGCGCTGAAACGGTTTGGGCCACCAGACACTTACCGGGCAACTCAAGCCTTGCTCTAAGGTTGCAACCATAGCTTGCCATTGATCGGTGGTTTCCACAAACAATTGAAGGCGGGCCGCTTCGGGTCCAAGGCTAATCGGGCTTGGATCATGGTGAGAAGGATAAAATAGCATCAAGAATCACCTTCATCATCAATGGTAAGTTTTTCCTTAGAGATTGTCAAGACTTACAATTGAAATTATCCCAGTATCGCGTGTTTTGTGTAAATTCCCAAAGAACAAACAAAAGCTATGGATCATACTCATGGTGAGGGTGCCCTCTTTTTGACGATAGCACGATATTTTGGAAAGGGGTGTCAAAATGGCTGAACACAGACCCCGAATTCTTGCGATTGACGCCGGAGGTACGATGACCGATACGTTTGTGGTTGATGAAGAAGGCGCTTTTACAATCGGTAAAGCGCAAACAACGCCACAAAGGGAATCGGATGGATTATTGCGATCATTTGATGATGCACTGCATTATTGGGATTTGACCCGGGAACATGTCACTAAGCATTTGACGGCGACAGTCTGTTCCGAAAAATTCCCCCGAGAAAGCGGGGCATGGCCGATCTCACTCAGGCCCGGGCCTGATCGGCGGTTCCGGGGCCGTAAATCCGCTCAGGATGCGGGTTTCAGAGTCACTTGATAGCCCA
>JAJZZP010000177.1 GCA_021797515.1 Bacillota bacterium
TCTCACCGCGGTGCAAGAAGTCTTATTAGAATACCCGCCTCCCAGTACCACGGGCGTCCGGTTAACCCTCACCGATCGGACGCGCCGTCAGCAGCATATCCTTGACCACCTCAAGATTCCTGAACCAATGGCGAAACCCGTTATATAATACAACCCTACCCTCGAAACCCCTTGCGGCGCAAGGGGTTTCGCTCTGCGCGATCGGATAACTAGGAAAGTCCCGCTAGAGGATAGCCCCGTCGACAAAGAGGGACACCTCGCAAATACATTGCTGGGCAAGGGATACAGAGATGAATTGCAGTTTTCGTTCGGATGCTACACAAACCCCGTATACCACACATTAACGATCGGCGTCACCATCCCGTCACCAAGAGCGCCGTGACTGGAGGCATACCCAACGACGGGTGTTCGCCGCTTTCTGCAGTGATTGCCGGAGGTTCCCGGCGACGTTCAGTCGCGCTTATGTAGGATGCCTGAATAATATGGGAATTTCATGGCGCACTAATATAGAACCCCTGACTGTTCCCACCCGAGGATACCTACAATCTTGGCATGTCGGACCAACACGGCTCAGATCAGACTGTTTTGGCGCTAAATTTGGCTATTAGAGTTTGTGTTCCAACGATACACAAGCTCCAATGCAAAAAAAGCATATGTAGCCCCATAGACACAAACTGTTCGCAACTATATAATAAGGTCATCAGACCATATGATGTCAATTATGCGAAATGGGCAGTGGGCTGACTGCGGTGGAAGGAGGAGATTTTCATAGACTTGGGCCTTACAGACAAAAGGGTCGTAGTGACAGGTTCTACCCGGGGTATCGGTTTGGCTATTGCGAAAGAGTTCCTTACAGAAGGTGCGTTGGTAGCCATACACGGAAAGAATCCGGACAGGTTGCGAGACGCCGAGGAAATGTTAGAGGCATTTGGACATGTCTTGCCAATTCTATCGGATATTTCGACCGAAGAGGGTATAACCCACCTATTCGAAGAAGTAGATAGTGTGTTTAAAGGGGTAGACATCTTGGTAAATAATGCAGCGCTTCATGAGGCCTCTAGTGTGTCCAATGCAGGATGGGACGCGTGGGAACGAACCATTCATGCGAATTTGCGAAGCGTAGTTATGTCTTCGCAATTGGCTTTTGAAAGAATGAAAAACCAACATTATGGCGTCGTTATAAATGCCTCTTCGTTTGCTGCTTGTGTGCCAGCTTTGCCATATGGAATTTACAGTTCAATCAAGTCAAGTGTTTTGACTCTGACGCGTATACTGGCCGCCGAATTTGCCCCTTGGAATATCCGTGTCAATGCTTATATTCCCGGAAGTATTGCAACAGACATGAACAAGGGCTTTGTTGAAAAGGGAAACCATAGCGCCGTAGATCCAATTGCTCTTGGTCGCTTCGGGACGGCAGAAGAAGTCGCTGCGCCGATCGTGTTTTTGTCTTCGGGTAAGGCGTCGTACATAACTGGAGCGGCGCTTGAGATTAGCGGCGGAAAATTTACAGTACAAAATCCGGCCAGTGCATGGACAGATTGATGGGTCATTTTCGAAAGGAGCAACATATGTATATGGATTTGGGAGAATTCCCTTCTGTTGAAAATCTGTTTTCCTTAAATGGACGAGTTGCGATGATTACTGGGGCAGGCGGGGGCATTGGTAGGGTGTTAGGAAGGGGATTAGCTAGTGCTGGGGCTGCGGTTGCTCTGTGCGATGTCGATGACTTCTCTTTGACTGATGTGCAGCGAGAACTTTCTAGCCGGGGGTATCGCGCTATGGGTTTAAAGTTGGATTTATCTGACCAAACCTCAGTTTTTGAATCTGTTCGTAAAGTACATGAAAATTTTGGTAGACTCGATATTCTTATAAATTGCGCGGCCATTAATAAGAGAGAACCGATATTGGAGGTAACACAGACTACTTTTGATCAGATTGTATCGGTGAACTTAAGAGGATTGTTTCAAATGTCGCAGGCGGCAGCACGGTTAATGAAGGAGTCTGGCGGGGGTAAAATTGTCAACATTGGATCGTTAAATTCCGAAATGGCGCTGAAAAACGTCTCGGTATATGGAGCCACAAAGGGTGCCGTCAAACAACTGACCATGGCTATGGCGTTAGAGTGGGCAAACGATGACATTCAAGTGAATTGTGTAATACCGGGTTTCATAAGCACGCCGCTTTCGCGCCCGGTATGGGAAGATGAAACGAAGAGCGAATGGATGCGTGGCCGGATCGCGGCTCGAAGACCTGGAGAACCGCAGGAGCTTTTGGGTGCGGTTATTTATCTTTGTGCCCCAGCGTCGAGTTACGTGACCGGCCAATCTATCATTGTTGATGGTGGGGTACTTGCGGGCGGAACTTCCTGGTGATGTAGGGGATGGTAGCGATTTCGGCAATCACTTGCCAATTGGCGAAGTATACATAATACCATAATGCCGCAAGCGGTCAGACCACATGATAAGGAGATAGTCCATGAAATCGGAGAATTCGGGCTTAAGGCCCATACCGAAAAAGATTAGCCTTGTAGAGGACGTTATTCGGGAGATTTCCAATTATATTCTTGAAGGCATCCTACAAGGTACCATTCAAACCGGTAGCAAAATCCCCCCCGAGAGAGAGCTCTCTGAATCTCTAGGGGTAGGCAGGTCCACCTTGCGGGAAGCAGTGAAGGTGCTCGCTATGCTAGGGCTTTTGGAGGTCCGCCCGGGTCAGGGTACCTTTGTTGCAGACGGATCGTCTGACTTTTATGCGGCGCCGCTCGCATGGGGGTTACTCATCGGAGAGCGGTCAATAACAGAACTCGTCGAGGTACGATCGTTGCTCGATTGTGAAGCGGCATCTCTTGCTGCACAACGAGCCACTAAAGAAGAATTGGAGAATTTAGGTCAAGACTATGAACGAATGAGGCAAGCTATGATTGATGGGGACCCCATCCAGTTCGCGGAGGCTGATGTTCGGTTCCATATGTCGGTCGCACTAGGGGCTCATAACACTGTGATTTTTCAGACCATGCGAACCATTCGGAGATTACTTGAACTCTGGATATCGAAAGTTCTTGTGGACCTTGAAAGTTTGTCCGTGACGTTGGATGAACATCGTCAAGTGTACGAACGCATTTGTGATGGCGACGCGAATGGAGCAAAAGAGGCTATGCGCAGGCATGTCCAAGCTGCTGCTGATCGCTTGAGTGGGGTTTTGTTTTTAAAAGAGGGTAGTTCGAAGCCGTGAAACCGGTACCGCTGGTAATTGGATTCGGAGAAAGGAGGCGCAAAGTGGCCACCGATCAGTTAAAGGACCTCGTTAAAGCGGCACGCTACATGGGATCAGAGGCTTTGGTTTGGGGGAGTGCTGGAAACGCCAGCATTCGGCAAGGAGGTTCCGTTTGGATATCCGGCTCAGGAACCATGGTGGGTCGGCTGGCGCTGAGTCAGCTTGTTAAATGTCCGCTGGAAGGGGAACCCAGCAAGGTTGCCCTGAGACCCTCGAAAGAGCTTCCTATGCACCAGACCATTTATCAAGAGCGGAACGATGTGACGTGCGTTCTTCACGCGTCACCCTTTTATGCGACACTCATTGCGTGTAGCGACGAGTCCCCGCGTTTCAACCTCTTCGTGGAGTCGATGTATTACCTCTACGATGTGCGGACGGTAGGCTACATCCACCCTGGCTCGCAACGACTAGCAGAAGCTGTGAGAGTTCACGCCACGAGTACAAATGTCATATTTCTGAAAAACCACGGGGTCCTGGTTTATGACTTGTCGGTTAAGGAGGCGCTTGTTCGGCTTGAGACGGTAGAGTTGGCATGTAAGATGTGGGTTACTGCGAAAGCCTCGGGAGTTCATTTGGATTTTGTTTCCCAGGATCAAGTGACTGACTTTATATATAACTCCGGTTACAAGTCGACACTTCCTAGGGGGGCGTCGAAATGATTGGAGTGGTTGCGGATGATCTAACCGGGGCTACGGATATCGGCATCATGTTTACCAAGCAGAATTATCGTGTCGTCGTAGTTTCTGGGGATGTCATTGAGAGTCCACAAAATCGTCATTACGTGGAGGACGTCGTTGTAGTCGACATAGATAGTCGCCTAACATCAAGGGAGGTGGTATATAAGAGAACTCGAGCCGCTGTACGGTGGTTGACACGAATTGGTTGCGACCGATACTACGGGAAGGTATGTTCAGTGTTCCGTGGGCACGTGGGAGCTCTGTTCGATGCGCTACTCGATGAAGCTAGTGAAAGTTTTTCCCCGGTCGTACTGGGGTTCCCAAAAAACGGTAGGGAAACTATCGGCGGCATTCATTATGTCCATGGACGTAAGTTGGAGGATTCAGAATTTGCAATGGATCCAGTTCATCCGATGAAAGAGTCTCGCCTCCAGGTCATACTCCAAGGTCAGACTCACCGACGGGTCGGAACTATTGATTCTCGAATCGTCTCGCAAGGGGTAAAGGCGGTGGAGGACCGGTTAAGTGTGTTACGCCACACCGTGAACTACGTGATTTTCGATGTGCGCAACCAAGACGATTTGCAAACCATCGCGTCGGCCGTATCAAACTTAACTGTTGTTTGCGGTAGTTCTGCTGTCGTTGAGGAATATCCGCGGAACGATGTTTATCTAGAACAACGCGCAAAGAGCGGTGATTCTAATCTTTCACGAAGTCGCGGCGTGCTATTGTTGGCGGGGAGTCTCACGCCACAAACCAAGCGTCAAATTGAACACTTGCGATCGGCGGGAGTGCCTTGCCTAGAACTCGATACAGTTTTGATGATGGAGGCTACAGAGGACTATCTTCGGTTGCAGCAGCAAATTGTTTCGCGGTCCGGTGAAATTCTAAAGGAGGATCGCGCTGTAATGGTCTTTGCCAGCAACGGTCGTGAAGCTGTAGCTAAGACGTTGGATAGAGGACGGTCGCAGGGGCTGTCTGAAACACAGGTATTCCAGCGCGTGTCGGCGCAACTTGCGGAAGCGGCAAGCTGCATAGTTGAGAAGTCAGGGGTGCAGCGGATGGTTGTTGGTGGCGGAGATACCTCCGCCAAAGTATGCCGAAAACTTGGCCTTTCTGAGCTCGAGATTTTGGGGGAAATCGAGCCCGGGGTACCGCTATCACGATCGATAAGCTTTCCCAGAATGGGGGTGGTGTTGAAGTCCGGAAGCTTTGGGGATGATGAGTTTTTCGCCACGGCCATTGGGGCCCTTAGAACACTATCGTGACTTAGCAAGGCGGCGATCTTATCCTCGATTGCGATAAGAAGCAGTAGCCATATTCGCGGATACATCTTGGAAGGAGGGGAGCATCCGTAGTGGGTTGTCGTGATGCACCTCCGTTCGCTGCGATGAGAAAAACTTTCACTTTGACGACTGACATAGATCAGGAATCTCATTACTCAAGTTAGGAGTGTTGAACTATGATCGCCATTATCGGCGCAGGAGCTATGGGAGGTTGGCTCGCGTCTGAGTTTACACAATCTGGTCAAGAGGTGGTACTCGTTGACGTTTCTGCACCACTGGTGGAGGCCATCACCAGTCGTGGGATAACCGTAAGGTCCAAGGACGGGGTGCGGAACGTCAAAATGCGAGCGGTCACAAGTCCACAGGGATTACCGATAGCAGATACGGTGCTGTTTTTTGTAAAGGCAACCTATATGCGCGCAGCAGCAGAGTTGGCTCAACCTCTCGTAAGTCCGGAGACAACAGTAGTAAGCCTTCAAAACGGTTGGGGAAATGCCGACGTACTGGCGGAAAGGTATATGCAAGAACAGATTATTGTGGGGGTCACATACCATAGTGCTACTGTGATAAACCTGGCGGACGTAGCACATACGGGTACGGGCGTTACGATCATAGGCCCGTACGCGGAGGCCGTCGATCTGGACCGTGCCTCGGCGTTTGGAGCCTTGTTGAGTGGAGCAGGAGTGGAAAACGTTGTTTCTGAACATGTCAAGACAGAAATTTGGGGAAAGCTAATCCTTAACGCTGCGACGCTACCGACGGCGGCATTGACAAGACTTTCTGCTGGAGATTTATTCGCTATGGATGAAATGAAAGAATTGGTGGATGACGTGGCCGCGGAGGCGGTATCTGTGGCCCAGGGGCTTGGGTACGATATTAGTTTGGGAGAACGGCTTGAACGTATTCACGCAGTATTGGAGGCTGCGGGGAAGGGTAAGGCGTCAATGCTTCAAGACGTAGAGAGCACACGTAAAACGGAAGTCGAAGTGATCAATGGAGCGATTGTCAAATCTGCTAAAAGTCTAGGACTGAAGGTCCCACTTAATGAGGCAATGGTTCGGCTTATCCATGGATTGGAAAGGAGTTGGACCATATGACCACTCGGATAAAGTTTTTAGGAATGGCCGGTTACGACATTCTAGGACCTAACTTCCACATTCTCATCGACCCATTTATCACAGGCAATCCCGTCGCGTCCATGACGCTGAACGACTTCAAAGATTTGGATGCGATCTTGGTGAGCCACGCGGCCTATGATCATATGGGCGACGCTCCGGAAATCGCATTACGCACAGGCGCTCCCGTCGTTTGCGGGGGGGATGTTAAGGAAGTGTTATTGGAATATGGCGTTCCCGAAAGTCAAGTGCATGCAACGGTGTGGGGTATTGTCGTCAAAATTGGAAATGTAGTTGTTCGCCCTGTTGAGAGCCATCACTGGTCCCAAACGAGGTTAAAAAGCGGACAGTATGTTTCGGGGGTTCCCATGGGATTCATCGTCGAAACCGAGCCCGAGATCCGAATTTACCATACAGGAGATACGGCAATTTTTGGAGACATGAACCTGATTGGTCAATTATACCAACCCACCATCGGATTGTTGGGTTGCAATAATGGGCAGGAATTGCTATCGAGAGCGGTCACCGCTGGAACACTTCTCAACGGGGAAATGTCTCCAGAAGAAGCCGGGATAGCTGCTGATTTTTTGGGATTGAAGGTCGCTGTTGCATCGCATTACTTAGATTTAACAAATGAGATTGAACGCACGGATGTAGAGAAATTTTTGACAGCCGTTAAAAAGTATGACCGCAGTGGTTCCCGTAAGGCGGAATATTTGGAAGTTGGACAAACACTCGTTGCCGAGGGTGACATCTATCGGAAGGAATGATGTAGTGTGCGACTCGTTAAGGTGAAGACCCAAGAGGGGGACACCATTGTCGGCGTGAAAAATAATGATTTGGTATTTTCGACACCATATCGCAGTGTTCTGGAAGTTATTCTCGCTGGCGATGAGGGGTTAGCCAATCTTGAGCGAGCTATGGAGATGCAGCAGTCCATTGATGGTTATCGAATGTTGGCGCCCGTGGATACGCCTAGCAAAATCCTGTGTAGCGGCATCAATTACAAGAACCACAAAGATGAGAACCCAGGTGCAGTCTTTCCTAAAAAACCTTCCGTGTTCTCCAAATTGCCGTCATCGATTATTGGTCCGGATGACCCTATTGTGTTGCCCTACCCAGACTGTCAAGTTGATTATGAGGTAGAACTGGCTTTCGTAATCGGAAAACAGGCAAAGGAGGTTGTCCGCGGGGAAGCGCTCGATTACGTCTTTGGATATACCGTGCTCAACGATGTAAGTGGTCGAGACCTGCAATTTGAGCTTCAGCATGAAACCATAGGTAAGGGACTGGATACATTCTGCCCAATTGGTCCCGAGCTTGTCTTGGCACACGACTTTTTGGATCCCGCCGAATTACACGTGACTAGTTACGTAAACGGGGAGATCCGCCAGGACTCCTCGACGAAGGAAATGCTTTTTGACGTGCCCGCATTAATCGAAAATCTATCTCGTTATATCACGTTGTTGCCGGGGGACATCGTGTCTACTGGTACCCCGGCTGGCGTAGGGCTGTTTCGCAAGCCGCCAGTGTTCCTAAAACCAGGGGACCTTGTTGAGGTGGAGGTTCGTGAAATCGGTAGATTAAGGAATCCGGTGGTGGCGAACTGGTGAACGCTGCCCCCCGCATCATCAGATACGGTGTCGACGAGCCGTTGCCGGAACAACGCTGCCTCTTCGTCGGCCCTCTAAGTGTCGTCTTGGAACAAGGAATGTTGCGCTACATTAAATTTGGGCAGATAGAAGTCATCCGTGCCATTTATGTGGCTGTGAGAGACAAAAACTGGGACACGATCCCACCAGAGTTCGTAACACAAGAGCTGATTCAATCTCAAGACGATTTTACTGTCAAGTATACGGTACGGCACCGGTCCACTGAAATAGATTTTGTCTGGCGCGGTTTCATTGAAGGCCGCGCTGATGGCACGATTCGCTTCACAATGAGCGGCGCAGCGCAGAAGGACGGTCTAAAGAGCCGGATCGGGTTTTGCGTACTTTATCCCGCACAGCTTGCGGGAAGGCCCGTGCAAGTAGAGACCGTGACAGGGCGAGTCGTTGACCAATTTCCGGACAGGATTGCACCTCATCAGCCTTTTAGCGACATCATATCCATTCGACATTCCCCTTGCGACACGATCTTCGCCGAAGTGGTGTTTGGTGGTGACCTATTTGAGATGGAAGATCAACGTAACTGGACGGACGCCTCATACAAGGTTTACTCGACTCCGCTCAAACTTCCCTATCCGGTGCTCATGCATCGTGGTGATACGGTAGAGCAGTCCGTGGAACTGCGGGTGAGTGGCGAACCTACTGGGCCTGTTCTACGAGAGACACCTATCGAAGTATCGGTGGACATGCAGTCCCTAGGGACGTTACCGGATCTTGGCGTTTCATGGAGTGAGACGACTCAATTTAACAAGAGAGAGATTTTGGCCTTAGAGGCTCTGCATCTGCAGTACCTTTTCGTAGAGGGTACACCGTCGGAACTCAATCGAGGCCGCCTGCGACGCGTTTCCGAGATGGCCAATGCACTACATACATACATCGACGCCGCGGTCATTGTTCAAGATGACGATAATGGTCTTAACTCCTTGTTTAATTTCATTGCCAAGAATGAGATTCCTGTAGTTCGCTTGCGACTATTTCCGGCGCAAGGGTTCGTCACCAACCGGAACATATTGGAAACCGCGCAAAGTCTATTATCGGAGAAAGGTATGTCATGCCAACTAGGAGGCGGCTCACGGGCGTATTTCGCTCAGTTCAATCGTGCGTCGCTTCCTCTCGAACTGATGGATTTCACTACATTTTCCGTCACCCCTCAAGTCCATATGTTTGACAACGTATCCGTGATGGAGACTATCCAATGTCAATATCAAGTGGTGTCGGACGCGCGCCGCATCAGCAAGGGGCGCTCGGTGGTGGTCGGCCCTATTACACTCCGATCTCACTTTGACTCCAATGCAGCGGCAACTGTGGTACCGCCATTCGACGCACGGCAAAAGTCGTTGTTTGCAGCGGCGTGGTTGGTGGGGAGCATACAAAGCCTTACGGCTGCCGGCGCTTCAGCCGCCAATTATTTCGAACTGACAGGTCGAGAGGGAGTTATGGATGACGGGGGCGCTGTCAAGTTTCCCGTGTATTACGTCCTTAAAACTATTGGCGACTTTAGTGCCTCGACCATATTCGGGACGCGAACGTCTCATCCTCAACGTTTGGCTGCATTAGGCATGGCGAAAGGTTTCAACCGTCGAGTCATGGTCGCGAATTTGACGAATAACTTGCAGATCGCGAGGATTCGGATGCCTGAACAGGTATGCGCAAACATTTCAGTTCTGGATGAAACCACTTATTTACTTACGCACCGGCGAAGTCGATGGATTAAAGCGCCCAAAACCCAGGACACCCGCGATGTTTCATTGGCTTTATTGCCCTATGCCATCGCCCACGTTGATTGGGTTTCGAAGGACTAGCGCGAACTTTCATTAATTAACTGTTGACTATAATCATATGACATTATAATATAAACATCAGACCACCTGATCATAAGAGTTGAGTTAGCAGCTTAGGGTGGTGTGATAATTAAGATTGTTCAATTGAAGGGGGCCTTGGAGACGAGCTGTTACCGAGTTGACCACGTTCACATTTATTCAGATGACGTTGAACAGACGGTAAGGTTTTATAAAGAAACCGTTGGAGCTGTCGAATTGCGGCGAATTGGAACACTTGTGCATCTCGGCCTTAGTAATGTTCGCCTTGTGGTCTCTGGCTCGTCTGCCGAACATCCTGCAGGGATTGGCCACTTCGCCATTGGGGCCGACGAGTTGTCGGTACCAACCATCAAGTCCAAGTTGAACGCCGTGGCAATTAGCGACATACACACTCTCAATGCGGATCAGGGAAGTGGAGAACACCCCGTGCAGTACGAGAACTTTTTCATCCGCGATCCCACATCTGGCGTCGTAATCGAGGTTATTTCACCACTGACCAAGTAGCCCATGGGCGTCACTGACTGGTGGTGTGTATGGATCCTTGGATTAAGATGGAGTCCGTCCGGACAGAGTGGTCGGAATTGTCGGATGAGTGTGTGCAGTATAGCAACTCGTGCTGGCCACCCCCCCTGAAGTGGTAAGGAATTGACGGCAAAAGTAATGCCGGGCTATTAGGGACCAGCGGCGACCGGACGACCAAGTTATGGTGTGGGCATTCTACACTTGAGTTGTCTAAGTATATCCCGCAAATTTGACAGATCGTAAATTATGAAAGGGGTGGTGGTGATGGGCAGTAGTCATGGGCGCCTGTCATGGTTGTCCAGTGCCATGGTTATGGTATTGGGAGCGGCTGTCTTAAGTGCATGCGGATCTAGCCCGACTGCATCCAGTACAGGGAAAGGCCAGGTGGCGACAAGTGTGCAGGCTGGTTATGTTAAGGGTTTGCCGTCTAATCTGGCTTCGTTGTATTCGCATGCGAAGGATGTCTTAGGGCCGAGCGCTTACCGGAATTGGAAGGCTACGTCGACGCCGTGGACGCTGTGTTTCAACAACTCGTATTTGGGGAATACATGGCGTGCCGCATCGCAGCAAGAATTCAACTCGTTAGCGCAACATTACAAGAACCTCGGTTTGGTGAGCAAGTACTTTTCGACAAACTCAAACCAAAATTTGGCGACTCAGATTCAGCAGATGCACGACATGATATCGGTGGACCATTGCAGTGCCATCCTAACAATCCCTACAGGGACCTCGGGGATGGACTCTGTCATCAAAGAGGCCTATGATGCAGGAATTCCCGTTGTCACAGATATTGGCGGATCTACCACCAGCCCGTATGCAGAAAATTTTGATCAAAATACGTACATGGTGGCCGCCGAGGCAGCACAATATCTTGTTAACGCGATTCACGGGAAGGGTAACATGTTAGATGTTCTAGGATTTCCAGGGGAGACCCAGAGCGTTGAATTGCAGGCCGGTCTTCACTCGGTACTGAAAAAATATCCTAACGTGCATATCGTCGGTCAGGTAACGGGCCAAGTGACCGACAGTATTGCCCAAGGCGCGACCGAGCAGTTTTTGGCAACGCATCCGCAACCTATTAATGCGGTTTTTCAAGAAGGCGCTATGGGTAGCGGTATTCTCAACGCGTTTAAGCAAGAGAAGCGGCCTGTGCCGGCACTGTATTTTCAGGGTTCTGGTTCCATGGTTTCGATTATGCACACCATGATAGCTAACGGAGAGCACCCTAACTTTATCGGGCTGACTACATCTCCTGGAGCAGCGATGAAGGACGCTTTCAACATCATGATTCGGTTGTTGGAAGGGCAGCACCCGAAAAACATGACTATTTATGAGCCTCCCCCGCAAATCACGGCGAGTAATATCGATCAATGGTGGACTCCTGCGCTTACGCCCAGTACTACCGTTTGGCCCGAGCCAAAAAAAGATCCCGTTCCAACCTCGGTTATGAATGAGTACTTCAGCAACGGACGCGCGCCTCTACCCTATAAAGGAAAGGGTTAACGCGCTACTAGTTCACCCGATCTTGAGCTGTGGAGGGATAACATGTCTGCCTTAAAATCTCAGGGGAACGTGACGGCTCCAAAGGACGCCGAGGTGGGTTCGCGCCGATCGAACCGCGCCAGCTTAGAGCTTGATCGAATCTCGAAGTCATACGGTCCAACTGTCGCCTTGCGGGACTTCTCGTTTTCCTTCTATTCCGGAAAAGTCTATGCGATTGTTGGGGAAAACGGTTCCGGCAAGAGTACCTTGGTCAAGATTTTATCTGGCGTCATCCCTCCTGACTCAGGATCGATTTTTGTTAACGGGGTCCCCCTTGCGCGGTTTGCCCCGCAGCGTGCGCTTGATGTGGGACTATCGACATGTTTTCAAGAGGTGCTAGTGGCAGATAATCTTTCCGTTACTGCTAATGTCCATTTATGGGATCGCGGTTGGATCCGGACAAAAGAGAAGAGTCGGACGCGGCAAGAGAGAA
Source organism: Bacillota bacterium (assembly GCA_021797515.1). GTDB lineage: Bacteria > Bacillota > Sulfobacillia > Sulfobacillales > Sulfobacillaceae > Sulfobacillus_C. The sequence goes on from JAJZZP010000177.1 coordinate 12,336, forward strand.
CACGAGTTCTGTTGGAAAACTTAGGTGGGGGTTCCATAGATCCAGATGGTCTGGTGGCAGATTTAAGCCTTGCCGAGAAACAGCTAGTCACGATTGCTCGCGCAATAGCTCATCCGAGTGCGTCCATTTTAATATTTGATGAGTCGACAGCGGCACTCGACCAAAAATTGTCGTCGCGTGTTTTAGACACGATGTTAAAACAAGCGCAGACGGGTTCGATCGTACTTTTTATTTCTCATCGATTTGAAGAAATTTCACAAATCGCGGATGAAATGATCGTACTTCGAAACGGTGAAATTGTGGGAACCATGGCCCACGATGAAGCTAATGGGCAACGGGCGCTGACTATGATGTCTGGTGACGAATTCACCCGCCTTGAGGCCGAGGATGCCACCCTCAACGCGACGGACGAACAGAAATCTGGGGATCATACTCATGGCATGGCTATACAGGTCAAAGACGTTAAAATCACATCGGGGGGGCGTCCAATCAACCTAGAGTTCCTTCAAGGGGAAGTCACGGGCTTGGCTGGACTGGACGGCCACGGGCAATCTTCGTTGTTGAAGCTTTTGGGCGGAATTCTGCGACCGACTTCAGGAGTGGTGGAATGCCTGGTAAACGGGAAGCAAACCACAATAAATAATCCACATAAGGCTGTTCATCAGCGAATCGTGTATGTACCGCGAGATCGCAAGACTGAGGGAATACTACCAACGCTATCCGTCCTCGAGAATTTTTCGTTGGCCACCAATCCACAGCGCACTCGGGGAGGATTTATTAGCAAGTCGCGAGAGGTCAAGGACTATCAAAAATATTCTCGTCCCTTGCAGATCAAAGTTCCCAGTGTGGATGCTCCTATTACGGCGTTGAGTGGAGGAAACCAGCAGAAGGTGCTCATTGCAAGATGGTTGGCTGCGGAACCGGAGGTCATTTTGCTTGATGATCCGACGCGAGGCGTGGATGGTCGCACTAAGAGTGACCTCTATGCATTGCTAACTGGGCTAGCGCGTGAGGGTAAGGCGATTGTTCTCGTGTCCACAGAAATTGAAGAGTTCGTTTCGCTCTGTGATCGGGTTATCGTTATGTACCAATACGGTGTCTCGGTCGATCTGCGAGGGCCGGAGATATCTCGCTCAAGAATCATGTCGGCAATGTTTAGGCAGGAGGTTGAATAGCCGTGTCAGTTTCAGAAGTTGCCATACCTCGGTCGGTCGTAAAGCTTTATTCACGATACGGGTATACGGCATTTGCCGTCATTGCGTTTGTTATTTTGGCCGTACTTAATGTAGTGCTTGATCCTTCCTTGGTTACAGCATCAGGCTTTATTAGCACATGGGCCACTGCGGCCCCCTTGGTGCTTCTTGCGATCGCTGTGACTCCTTCGCTGCTATCGGGGAATGGGGGAATCGACCTCTCATTGGGACCTTTTGCAGGTTTCTGTACGGTTCTTATAGGGACATTCCTAAATGTCGGGATGTTTGGCCAGGCGTACTTTGTTGTTCCTGTGATTATTGCATTGGGGGTTGTGCTGGGCTTAGTGAATGGGGCCCTCGTTTCTGTGATGCGCTTGCAACCCATTATGGCGACCTTGGGCACGTATCTTATTTTCACAGGACTGGCGGAGTTCTACTCACCAGGAACGGGCGGAACGGTGCCGGCGTGGCTGACAAATATCGGAGCATCAGTGACGGATTTAGCGATCGTCGTGGTGGTGATAGTGGCCTGGCTCCTAATGAAGAGAACCAATTTTTTCAGCCAACTGATGGCAGTCGGACAGGACGACAGGGCTGCGTACACTTCCGGGATATCCGTTGGCGGCATACGGATTATGGCTTATGTCATCGGTGGATTCATCGCCGGAGTGGCCGGCATGGCTATGACCGCGCTAATTAGCGGAGCCAGTTCATCCATCGGCCCCTCATACACGTTGACCTCCATTGCGGCGGCTGCTTTGGGAGGGGTTAGTCTAGCAGGCGGTAGAGGTGGGATATTGGGGAGCGTCATTGGGGCTTTGGATATCTTCTTGATTGAAAACGTCTTAACCCTGACCAATATCCCAGTGTTTGCCGATAATGTGGCTTATGGACTTATACTGGTCGTTGCAGTGGTTGTGAATGGAGTCACCGGCGGGCAGGGAGTATCTGTGATAGTGAATAAGATGTTCTCGGGCAAGAAGCGTTAACGGTAGTACTCGGAGTTATCTATTATGTTTCTGGGTGCCACAACCCGGTGAAAGGAGCTGCTCATGTTACTCAATCGTTCTTCACCGACCGGGGAATCAAATGGTCAGCGAAAACCCACGCGAGTTCCCCGTCGCCTGTCTGCGGCCGGTATGGCACCTACTGTTGGAACCCTTGCGTTGTTGTTTTTGGTTGGATCGGTTCTTATTCCAGGATTCCTTAGTGGTAGTAATATCGTAGCTATGTTGGTGCTGGGGTCCTTCCTTGGCATTGCTGCAGCTGGGCAAACCTTGGTGATTGTCCTTGGTGGGATTGACCTGTCCGTTGCATCGACAGTTGGCCTGGGTGAGGTGGTTACAGCCGTTCTATATAGTAGATCCGTACCGTTGTGGGAGATCTTGGTTATTTTATTGTTGTGCGGCATTATTATTGGAATCCTGAATGGAGGTATCAGTAGTTATTTTAAGTTGCACCCTCTAATCGTCACTCTGGGCGTTGGATTTATTATCTCAGGCACAGTGCTCATGTGGACCAATGGAGGGGCGGCTCAAGGCACATCTCCTGCTATATTTCAGAACATGACATCACTTAGTGCTTCTTTTGGGCCCATTCCGCTACCACCCATAGTGATGCTGTGGGCACTATTAATTGCCGTGGTTGTCGTGATTCAACGGTATACCATGTTGGGGCGCCAAATTTATTCACTTGGTAGTAGCGCCGCCGCTGCGGAACTCGCTTTGGTTCCTAGGGTTAGGACATGGATTATCACTTATGTCATCAGTGCGCTTACTGGCATTATGGCGGGAGTTGTTCTTTCAGGGTTCAGTGGCGGCGCGAACTTTTCGGCGGGCGATCCATATTTGTTCAACAGCATTGCGGCCGTCGTTGTAGGAGGGACCTCTTTGCTAGGGGGTAGAGGGGGGTATGCCAGGACCGTGATCGGAAGTCTTATAGTGACTGAACTGACAACAATTTTGTTGGGTTTTGGGCTTAATTCGCCACTTCAAGAAACGTTACTCGGTGTTTTCATTATCTTAGTAGTAGCGATAGGTGGTAGGGAAGCGCATGTCCGATCGAGAGTGTGAATGCTACGTTTTTTCGCCATACACCACGGAAGCAATTCTTCATTTTGAAAAGTGAGGGGTCAAGATCAACAAGGTTCAAACGGGAGTGAGTTTGGAGGCGGGCCATGGAATCGGTTGCATTCTTTGTCACCTGTATGGCCGATCTCTTTTCGGCCTAAGGCCGCGCAAGCCACAGTCCGCGTGTTGGAACGGCACGGGTACTCGGTGACCTTTCCGTCGAAGCAAACCTGTTGTGGCCAATTTAGCTTTAACGCGGGATGATCCTGCACGTAGCATCCACACCTCAAGCACTGTTAGAGCCAACCGGGGTCTTCCTGGTCGAGCCGGAGGAAGCCGACCAATGTTGCGGATTTGGTGGCATCTATAGCATGACGGAACCGGCGGTGTCGACCGCTGACGCCAAGTGGGAGGCCGTACGCCGTGGTGCCGAGGCGTACAACGCCCCAGCCTTGACGGGAGCCGATTTAGGCTGTTTACTGCATCTCGCGGGACGCCTCTCTCGTCAAGGCGGGTCCTTCCCCGTACTCCATCTGGCTGAACTCCTCGATCTGTCGGCCCGTGATCTGCAGTTCCGTACCAGCCAATGGTTATTGGGCAAGGTGGAGACGGATTTGGAGCGATGGGCCCTACGTGGTGACAACGGATGAGATTAAGGATCCGGATCAGCTTGAAATCATCGGGACCCGCAACGGAGTGGAAGTGTAGCATTCGAATACGTGTGAGATGATTTTTTCCTGTTGGTACCTCATTAGCTACCTTTAACACTATATGACGTTAGAACCGGGTGATGTCATTTTCACGGGCACTCTAGAGGACGTGATTATAGGTCAAAAGCCCGAAATACGACTATGGCTCGAACACGACGAACGGATCGGGGTTATGGTCGAGGGACTCGGGGAGCTGGTCACCTACATTGGTGAACCATCGAGGACCAGACTCAAGTGTGATTATCGTACCCTGATGACGCCTTGGATGCGGTACGGGCACGGTCTACAAGAATCGTCGGTGCCAAAGTGATGTCATCGAGATTACGGGGAAAGGAGGCCCAACAATGAAACCCGTTCAACTCTTTGTCACCTGCATGGTGGATGCGTTTCGTCCAGAGGCGGGCATCGCCGCGGCCCGTGTCTTAGAACGTCGGGGGGCCGCTCTCGACTTTCCAGCAGATCAAACCTGCTGTGGTCAGTTCAGCTTCAATGCGGGATATCATCACGAAGCGGCTCGGTTGGCACGGCACTTTGTGCACGTATTTGAGGGAACAGAGGGATCGATTGTCGCATTATCCGGATCCTGTGCCGCGATGGTGATTCATGAATATCCCTCCCTTATCGCGGAGGATGTGATATCAACCGGAGGCACTACGGGAGAGGCCGCAGATTGGAAGGAACGCGCTGTGCGCATAGGCGACCGAGTGGTCGAATTGAGCCAATGGATTACGCAATTCACTGAGAATTCACCGGAGGTTCCCAATCCTGTGGTCTCTGCGGTTCTTCATCAAGGATGTCATATGCGTCGACTCCTGAAAGCCAATGTTGAACCGGAAGCGGTTTTACGTCAGGCTGGCATCAACCCGATTACCATGGATGATGCGGATCAGTGCTGTGGATTTGGCGGGACCTACAGCATGACAGAATGGAAGGTCTCGACAGCATTGGCGGACGCTAAGTGGTACAGTGTGAAGAAAACTATCCATGAGCACAACATCGCCTGCTTGACCAGTGCTGATCTGGGATGTCTCTTGCATTTGGAAGGTCGACAATCTCGCCTCGGGGAGACATTTCCCGTAATGTATTTGGCCGAGTTGATCGACCGAGCAGATCAAGGGATGCTGATGGAGAAGGGAGAAACCGATGGCTGGGACACTTCCCGCTGACCCTACACCGTGGCATGAACGGCGCGATGCAGGATTAAGCGATTCCACGATGCGGCGGACCATTGGGACGGTGACGAAGCGATTTAGTACGGGGCAACGTCAGGTTTTTAATGGATACCCCGAAGGCGCCACGGCCCGCGAGGCTGCTGTGAAGGCTAAGCGCCAGGCTATTCGTGATCTCGATACCCTTCTTCCTCGTTTGCGGGATAGTGTCGAAACGAATGGTGGACAAACCTATTTGGCGCGTGACGCTACAGAAGCCGTTGCCGTTGTGGTGAAAATTGCCCAAAGTCGTAAGGTACAACGGATAATCAAAACCAAGTCGATGTTGACGGAGGAACTGCAATTAAACCAAGCGCTCCAAGAAGCGGGATTGTCGGTTGTGGAAACGGACCTTGGGGAATATATCATTCAACAAGCGCATGAAACGCCGTCCCACATTTTGGCTCCGGCAGCACATAAGAATCGGGATCAAATCGAGACATTATTTCGCGATGATGCGCGAGAAAAAGGGATTACGCCACCAAATTCCAATAACGCGGAATCCCTAACCCGATATGCACGCCAACGACTGCGCGAGGATTTTTTGCATGCGGATATGGGGATAACGGGCGGCAACTTTGCTGTGGCCGAGACCGGGACGGTCGTCCTGATTACCAATGAAGGTAACGCCGACATGGTAACGACATTGCCGAGTATTTTGGTGTCGGTGGTGGGGATTGAGAAAATTATGGACACGTGGGAAACATTGGGTACGATCATCCAGCAACCCGCGATGAATGGGATTGGACAACGGTTGTCGTCGTACACCACGTTTGTTTCGGGACCTAGGCGGGAGGGGGTGGTCGAAGGCCCCGTCGAGTGGCACTTAGTATTAGTGGATAATGGGCGAAATTTACTGCGCGGCACCGAATTTGAGGACGTGTTATCTTGTATTCGGTGCGGTGCGTGTCTCAATGTCTGCCCGGTTTTTCGGCAGGTGGGCGGTCATGCCTACGGCAGCGTTTATCCGGGACCGATTGGCATTGTCGAAACCCCGTTACTTACGGATTGGCGGATTTTGCCGGAGTTGCCCACAGTCGGCTGCACGGTCTGTCATGCCTGCGGTGAAGCCTGCCCCATGGAAATCGATCTACCCCACCACATTATTCAACTGCGTCAAGAAAAAGTACGTCGTCACTTGGTTGCTTCTGGCGTGGCGCGCAGTTATCGCTGGTGGGCAAAAATGTGGGCGACGGCTAGCGGATATCAGCGTTCCTTGCGGTGGGCACGTTGGGGACAGCGCCTGTACCTGAAGCAGGGGACACTCCATGATGCCCCCGGGATTGCACATGGGTGGTTTGTGTCACGCAATATGCCGCCGGTGGCTTCCGAAACATTTCACGAGTGGTGGCTCAAGCACCGGCAAGGAGGAACGTGATGACCTCAACCTTGTGTCCTGACGAGGCTAACGTGCGTGAGTTTTCCCAACGTTGGACTAAAGCCGGGGGGATGGTGTGGGAAGCCTGCGGCTACGATGCGATAATAAAGGCAGTGGAGCAAGCTTGGTACCAATTGGCGATCCCGGATCCGAGCGTGTCCGTGTGGCCCGTGATTTATTGGGTTAACCCAGAACTCCAGCACATCGAGTGGAGTCAGATCCTCCAACAATATGGGCCGGTCAAGGCGTGGGAATGGGGATCTCGGGAAGATATGCGTCAGGTCGCTACTACAGCGGTTTTGGGGATAACCGGCTGTGCATGGGCAGTGGCGGTTACGGGCAGTGTGGCACTTTACGCCTCAGAGACCACCGGACTCTGGCCCAGCATCCTGCCGCCAGCGCATTTGGTTCTTGTTGCCCGCCAGCGCATTGTTCGCACGGTAGCCGAAGGCCTTCGGCAGATGGCGGGCGCCCCCTTACCGCCCTTGTTTAAAATAGTGACGGGGCCTAGTATGACCGCCGATATTGAAGGCACGCTGGTCATTGGCGTGCATGGTCCGGGACGCGTCGGCGCCATTGTGTATGACGTGTGAATGAAATATTGGTGGACAAATCTTCGGTTAAGGGCATCGCAAAAATCTCTCGGTAGGCAATTTTATCAGAGTAGGAGGGCAGGTATGGCACATCATTCGTCGCGACACAAAACAGTATCGTATCGTTGGCCATACGTTGTTGTGGGAAGTGTTGTTATTGTTTTGGCAATAGTTTTAATTGTTATCAGTCGGGAACACCCAGTGACCCATAAAGATGTTGCTGAGCACTCTACACATCCCGTAACACGACTATCACTGAATGGCGGGCAATCGTTTCCGTGGAACTATAAGGCGTATGGACTCGATGGTCAAATGCATCTTCTTCACCGCGGAAAACGAGCCACAATTGTGGTAATGATGGCGTCGTGGTGTAAATTTTGCGCCTATGACGATAAATACGTTTGGCCCGTTCTCATGAAGACGCCCGGCGTAGTTGTTGATATTATTGATGTTTCGCCAAATGGAGGGATAGGGGACCCGGGTCCGTTCTCGCCACCGTTCGACGGTTCCGATCATTTCGGCAAGCCGATTAGTCCAACGGGGATGATTTCTGTGATGCGTGAGTATCGTGTGAAGTTCCATCTCACCGCTCCCAATGTTGCCATCTATGTGGACCCAGAGGGGCTTGAACGCTGGCCGATTAAGTATTTCCCCACTATTGCGTTTATTAATGGTCAAGGTAATGTCAGCCAAACCGTTAATGGAGGCTTATTGCTTTCACAGGCTCAAGGGTTACTACAGGCGACTCTGTGAAAACGTCTGGCCTTCACATGCTGCGTTACACGCACAACAGTTTGCCGTACACTTCTGACTCGCTAATCGCATGGCGCCCGATACCATAACATTCAACGCCATCCCAAATCTGTGTACCTCGGCCACGGGTGCGATCCGTACTATGTAACGATACGCTACATCGAATAATCTGCTTGAAGGCGGATTTCTCGCTAAATGGTTCATGAACACACTCGATTATCACGATGTAGCTGGTTCCGGGGGAAAACTATAGCGGTTCCAAATTTTCAGGCTGGAATCAGGGACTCCACGTATGTGCAATACGGAGAACGGTCCCATGTAGCACCTTGGTCTATCGACCACCATCTGTTCCGTTTGGCACGTTGAAAGGGCACATGCTCCCCGATATGCTTAAGCAATTGGAACAAGAGGAAAAAATGACGGTTCTTTGGGTAGAACCATAACCAGCAGAACTCTGGGAGTCGCCATTGTCGTACAAAAGTCACGGGTCCAAGATTTTAACTCCTGATCAAATCCCTCTCTTTTTGGCTTGGTGAAGCAGGCACCAGTGCCTTGGACTCAGTAAAACAGGGATGAAGATTGCAGAGGAACGAAGATCAGGCACAGCGTCCCGATCGTATGAGCCCGTCAACGCAACAGAACCATTTAGACAAAGATATCGGAATCCTGGACAATCCTAAATAACATGTTAGCACCAGCCCCATTTCATCGCATATATCGTGGGCTACACTAAGGAGAAACGTGGCTACCATAGGCAGAGCCGCATACGAAATGGTGTCATCATGAAGTATACCCTACATCCCCAAAGCAATACCTAATGCAGTATCCCTGATAGAATGGATGTTAGTCTATTCCATGGACACCGTGAACTCGGGGCGGAGTGGTGATTGGCGTCACATGTCAACACATTATTGAAATTGTCATGGAATGGCGAGCGGCAAGAATGTTCGCAGACCCGTCTTTGGTCGCGGAATATGCTTTTGTTTCGCAAGGGAGGATTGCACGCGGAGGCTAGCCGCTTGGAAGGGGTGGATCATAATGTTTTGCGTATATTGCGGGAAGGAAAAAAATGAAAAGTTCACCAAGGAGCACTTTCTTCCGCAGGCGCTCGGGGGGAATGTGGAACCCATCAACCCCTTTTTATTGCCGGTTTGCCAGCGGTGCAACTCAATCTGTGGCACGTACGTTGACCGTCCCTTCGTCCATTCCTTTTTCACCCAAATGGAACATGCCATCGCCGGCCGCGCATATGTGGATCTATCCAAGAAGCCAGCCTTGCCGCTGTGGCACTGCGGTCCAGAAAACCACCTAACGGCGCCAGATGGACGCATATGCGAATTCGCAATTGGTCTGACGGGGGACCATGTATATCACTTCCATTATCCTCACGACCTCTCTACGAGGTGGGATGAAAGGGACCCGGGGTTTGTATTTCTTTTGGTCACGGTCAGCAATCCAGCATGGCACCCAACTATCATAGAGTCTGTCACGAAATCATTTCCAAAGGCGACATTTTACCTGGGGAACGGACCTACCCCACCAGTTCCAGGATTCGCGGATGTGCCGACCCAGTTGGAACAACTACTAGATCAGATAAGGAGCTTAGATCCGTGGCGAACGCTAAATGGTTCGTGGGACTTATCCGCCGGGGATCGTTTCTTGGCGAAGATCGCCCTAGGGATGGGGGCCCTCTTTCTTAACGCGGACTTTCCGCAAAGTCCAGAGGCGGATGTACTCCGGCGGTTTTTATGGACCATTTCAGCCGACGATAGGAAGGTAATTCCGTTTCGAGGGCAACGCTTTGCTCCGAGTAGCGAGGACCCAGTCGATCTTTCCATTCACGGAGGACATGTGTTGGTTTTCAAGCCTGTAGGCAGCAAATTGGCAATGCACGTGCAAATTTATAAGCAACGCGCCACAGTCGCGGTAACGACAAACCCGAATCATTGGGCGAATGTCATTCCAGCGGAAGGCATGGTATTCATCGTGATTCCCGGGCTCAAGCGGGTGGTTGGACCCGTAGGCTTGGGAGAGTATATTGCTTGGAAGGATCATGATGCGAGGCATGAGAAGCTGGACCAACTCAAGGATGAAATGAACCGGGTTGCTGAGCTGCCACCCTATCATCTTGATTCCGCACCTATTTTGCCGTCTAAACAGGAGAATGAAGAACAATGACGTTCACCTAAGCGTGGGGAAATTGAAGTTCACAGGTGTCCAAATTTCGGTCAACACGGGTCATCTTAATGGCCATACAGCCACAACACGGCGGTTAGTCATCATGAAGGAGCCGTTGACGTGGATGAAACAGATGTCGCGTGGTCGACAGTGATATAAGTTGACGAAAGACTAAGATGGGTGCGTAAGCCCTAGTGATGCAACAGGCGTTCAAGAGCAATTCCGGCCTGTTTAACTTAGGGACGGGACAGTCAAAAAATATGAATCGGGAGTGAGATATGACGACAGAACAAAAGATTATTGCCTTCCTCAAGAAGAGGGCGACCACTTGGGGACCCAACCCGCTTGCTTATGTCCAGCAAATGGGGGTTGAGGCCCTGACGGTGGAGTTCCGAGCGGACCCCGAACTGTCCCAGTTTTGCGGATGGTTCAATCGACCTGTAGACGATCAAATCATAGGCGGTGTTGAACAATTCCTCGCCTAACGACCGCATCGGTCAGGTCTCCTCTAGCATACCGAAGACACTCGAATTTGGCCAGCTTTTTCAGTGGCGTGGATTCCACAGGAATTCAGCGTCGTCACTTCGACGGAAGATTTAAGCAAAACGCATCACCTACACGGGGCACGTCGCGGGCGGAAACGGTGCGAGACAAGAGGGTACCTGAATAGTTACATGTAATCGACGCAACCCATCCGCTTTATACACATGATGAGGATGATATCTGAGACGGAGTAAGGAACTTCCTGTCAGAACTCCTTGCGTGGCAAGACCAAATTGAACAGGGTTATTAAGTGGGACCGAACCCCTACCGTGGTTGTCGCAGTCTCAGCCAGCTATCTGGATAGGTACAAGAAATCGTCCAACCCAACTATGGGCTTAAGTCATAAAATGCTAGCAGAGTGTACTTGCCGAATCGACCATATGTGGGCTTAAGGTGGTGGAATGATAAACAGAGACGATCCTGGATCGGCGATTTACCGGGAACTCACGAGGGATTTAGGCAGGGGCCTTGGGGGTTAGTCATCTTTTAGGGCGTGCAGCGTGATTCTGTCATATGACGAGGAGCAGAGTCCAATATGAATCGGTTACATAGAAGAATATTAGGAGTATTGGGGGGCTGTGTGTCGGCCTGATCGGGACCGGCTACTGGTGATTTCGGATCCAACGGTCATACAACTCCTGTCTTGCAGGTTGGACAGATATGGGAAGGCGGCAATCCCAACAGCGATGCTGGAGAGGGGGCTTGCAATAATCTGCCAGCGATCCGGTGGCAATCACCAATCGTTCTCGGTGCTTTGGAGGAATTTTGGCCACTTTATGCTTCCGATCTGCGACCGTGGCCAAGTTTTGCTTCCAAATTGGACTTGGACGTCCCGTGCTTTCCCCTAAATACGGGGGAATTGGGCCACTTTATGGTTCCAAACGGTGGCCAAGATTTAGGTAAAACGACACGAGGATCGGAGGCCATTTTATTTTGCCTTCAAAATACCCAAAAAGCCCCAGTTTTATTCCGCCCGTCACCACGAGCCGTCACCAAGAGAGTGCGGAGCCGAAAGACAGGGGTAAATTCCAGCGGCCGTGGAGACGAATCTGAGCGATGGTAACGGGAAGAAATTCCGGATTTGCTACCAAGAATTCTGATGCGTCAATGAGCAAACTCCTCGGGCGTATTTCACACGTTCGAAGTATGCGGACATACATCGCGATGTATAATGAATACATAGACTGATGGGAGAGCCATGAGTCGTTGGGACTATGGTCCACGTGGCAAGGAGGGGACTTAATGCAGTGGACCAACATTTATCTGGACGAAGACCAGTTACGACTCCTCAAACATCTGGCGGCCGAAGAGAATAACCCGTTGGCCGATTTAATCCGGCAAGCGGTGGATCAGTTCTTGCGCATTCGATTGGACGACGATGTGATGTGGCAGAATGACATGACGGCACTCATCGAGCGGGTGCGTAGCCGCGTGTCTCCCGCGATCGACCCCGACGAAATTGAGCGCGACATCCGCGAAGCGAGGCACGACGTGAGAGCTGCGCCACGATGAACGTGGTCATCGATACCAATGTGGGTGTCGGGATTTATCAACCAACACGGAACGCCCGTACGTGTTCTGGACGCATATCGAGATAAGCAGGGTTTACCGTCATCATAAGTGAGCCCCTGTTGGAAGAGTTGGGGAGGTTCTGCGGCGGCCCAAGATGGTTCGGAAATATGGCGTGACGAATGAGGACGTTCGGGCCTTGCAGGAACTCTTGGGGAGACATGCGGTAGTTGTCCGTGTCTGCCACACTGTCCATGTGTGCCGGGACCCGGATGACGTGTGGTGATTGAGATGGCACTGAGGGGAAATGCCCAGTTTGTGGTGAGTGGAGACGCGGATTTGTGGGAGACGGGGGAGGTGCAGGCCTACCTCCGCGACCAGCGAATTCACGTGCTCAATCCCAAGGAGTTTTTGGACAAGATTGGCATCGTCGGCCGATAAGACCGCGACTTCTCGGTAGCTCTCGAACTACATGTGTAGGCAAATCCGGATTTTATGATTGATCGGTAGCAGGTAGTCCCTGGTGCACTAAAGGGCCGGTTAGTCCGGGAAGGGTTAGCCTAACTGACAGGCAATATCGATTACCATGGGGACCTAACGGTGTGGTCCATGAGTTCTCATTGAGGGCATGCGAGTACCACCCGGATGTGTCATATCGTATTATGTGAAGGAACTGTTTCATCCGGTGTCGAAGAATTGTGAATTGAATTGGTGCCGGTGCGGCACGAACAGAGGGGAAGGAGGTAACCTCCGTGGGAGGCCAACTAACAGTTAATCCCGATACACTGATCTGGGCGATTACCCGGAGTGGGAAGGATACCGAGTCGTTGACTGAATCTGTTCCCCACGTTCGGGAATGGTTGTCTGGTGAGCTAAGGCCTACTTTGGCTCAACTACGAATGCTCGCGCAGAAGACTTATACTCCGTTAGGGTTTTTCTTCTTGACGGAACCGCCAACAAATGACGACCTGCCGATTCCATACTATCGCACTATGATTGCCGGCAATCCTCTGAAGCCGAGCATCGACCTGATAGATACGTTGAACAACATGAGGTTACGCCAACAATGGATGCGAGAGTTTCTTACATCGGAGGGCGTCGAGCCGATTGGGTTCGTGGGGCGTGCACGTCGAGACATGCCCATTTTGGACATTGTGAAGATTTTGCGAGATGCTCTGGGCCTGGCCGTAGACTGGGCAACCGAGGAACAAAGCTGGGAGTCCGCCCTGCACAAGCTAGTGACCTCCGCAGAACGGGCTGGAATCCTTGTGGTGGTTAACGGAATCGTTGGGTTCAATAGTCATCGACCCTTGGATCCGGAAGAATTCAGAGGTTTTGCGCTAGTAGATAATTATGCCCCGTTAATCTTTGTGAACGGGAAGGACGCCAAAGCGGCGCAGATGTTCACCATCGCGCATGAACTAGCCCATGTCGTGCTGCGACAAAGTGCTATCTTCGACTTAAGGAATATGCAAGCATCGGAAGACCCGGTTGAGCAACTGTGTAACCAAGTCGCTGCTGAATTTCTGGTGCCATCTGAGCGTTTGCAAAGATATTTTAACGTTGCGATGCCTATCCAAGTTCTGGCACGCCACTTCAAGGTGAGCGAGTTAGTGATTGCGCGGCGAACCTTAGACTTGGGATTGATAAAGCGGCCCCAATTCTTCGAGTTTTATGAAGCCTATCGGAGTCGGGAGAGTCTTGGACGCAAAGAATCCGGGGGAAACTTTCACTCCACAGCTCGATATCGTATCGGTTTACCTTTCAGCCACGCAATAGTGCAAGCAGTCCGAGAAGGAACAACGTTATATTCGGAAGCATATCGCCTAACTGGGCTGAGGGGTGAGACCTTTGAAAAATACGCCAAGTTTGTGGCCGACTTGGGAAAGGACGGGTAGTCTTCGTTGTCCGTCTACATTCTTGATGCAAACGTCTTTATTCAAGCCCACCGCCTATATTATCCGTTCGATGTGGCCCCAGGATTTTGGGACAGCTTAGTTGAATTCGGCCAGAAAGGAACAATCCGAAGTATTGATTGGGTCCGGAATGAAATAATCGGAAGCAAGGACGAGTTGGCAAAATGGGTCAAAGGCGATGGGGCTGTTTTGTTTCGCGACACCATCACGTCGGACGAATCCGACGCAGTTATAGCAGCGTATGGACAAGTTGGCTCACTCGTTAACGCGACAGCCCGTTATCAGGATATACATCGAGAGGCATTTTTGGCAGGGGCAGATGGATGGGTTGTGGCTTACGCGAAAGTGATCGGGGGTACGGTTGTGACCATGGAACAACCCGCTCGCACAGGAGCCAAGGTCAAAATTCCAGACGTATGCGAGGCCATCGGTGTGCCGTGGACTAATACGTACACTCTGCTACGCAATTTGGGGGTGAGGCTCAGTTTTATGTGATCTCTATAAATCGCCATAAGTTTTCCATAATTTTTCCCGGATTCCGCATGTCAGCCAACCCAAAATCTTCGAATTTTACGGGGTCAGCGCTACCCCGACGCATCCCAAATAAATCCCCGATCAATGGGGATGCCCAAGGCGTCCAACACCCGACGCTCATAAGGACGCACGACCGTCCACTGATACCACCATTGGACCCCGTCCGATTGATGCCGCATGTCGAGATCGTGGAGTACCTCTAAAATGACCGTGTCCGAAGGACGCGTGACCCGCCGGTAGGGCAGTTCGAGGGGCGGTTGATCTTGAAATGCCGAACGGACCACCGCCCGCATGAAGCGGGCGAATTGTGTGCGACCGGCAGGTCGCTTCTCTTGCTAGTGAAAGTCTAGTCCCTGCTAGTTTCCTCGTTCAAGTGGGGTAGCCAATAACGGCAGGGTGTCCGAAGTAATTCGGAATCTGG
>JAJZZP010000078.1 GCA_021797515.1 Bacillota bacterium
GTCGCGTATTTTGAGTCGTTTGTCACGACTCGGGCATGGTTTACGAAAAAATGGTGCTCCGAATGCGGGGAATCGCTAACAAGTCTTCGAATCCCGCGCGTCAAGGACTTTATGAAAACTCTCCTAGGGCACAAAAATCGAGGTAGTCGCGCACCGCATTTCGCGTCACCACTAGCCATCCTTTAATACGCAGCATTTCCTCCATGGTAGGGAGGGTAACCCCCGCTACAATGGTAGTTTCCAACGGTGCACCGCGAATTAATTGCCGAATGCCCGCGTCGATGCCCTGGAAGTTACCTAAAATCAGGACAGGAGGGCGCACCCGTCGTGTTCTCCATCCGGCCAAACTCTCCAGTGTTGCCAACACGTCCTGAAATCGGCTTCGCAGATCCACGATTACGGGATCGACGTCTAATGAGACCCGATGCTTTGCATGAGGTGCGGCGGCAGTACCTCCGACCAATGCAGCCTCAGGGAAATAAGTTTGAATCACCCGCTCCGTTTCGAGAAGCTTATCCCAATCTGCTGCCCTCATGCTCCTTCCACCTTGCCTCAAAATTAGCTTACGTCTAATGCCTGTATTATACACAGGGAGAAACAAGAAGAGAGGCTACCTTGCCGAGACCTACATCACCAGATAAGTCAGGTTACAGGGGTCGTTACTAAACATTGGTGTTCGTTAGGATTGTAGACCCAGATTTTGTGGGAGGAACCGACACAGTTCGCCGGTGCTTTTCGCGGTACTATGGCACGAGTGACAGGTCCGTAAGCTCTAGTTCATTCGATAAGCTGCGTAGACGCAAGTCACCCGCCACCGCCGTCTGCGGAAAGAAGGAGGGGTATTCTTGAGAGTGTCAGCCATTGGCGCTGCCGTCTGAGTTTGGTCGCGTTCTGGTGAGGCCGCATGCTCCAATCCCCGTAGCCCGATACCGACGATTAACGCGATAGGTGAATTATTCCAAATAGATCTGTCGCCGTGAGCATCCGTGCCCGTGACAAGTTCCATGAATAAACGTTTTCGCGAGACTAACCACCGTATTGACCCAGTGAAAGACCTCGGTCGCCTCGGGATCATGACTCAAGGTGACCCGGTGCTCGCTTGGTGGACTTTCACTCCGGCCACGTAGATGTGGGCGCCAGCACTCAACCACATCCCGTACTGGTCATTTGACTAACGTTTTCCGGTCCTTGCGCAAATAACGAGAAGAACTTCCTTTTGGATCGCATCCGGGGGAAAGAATTTTTCCTGACGACGTGCGGGCCGCATGTAGCAAAGGCTTCGAGTTATGGAAAATCCTCAAATGAGTCCTCTATATTACAGCATTCTACCATCCCAGGGTTAAAGCCCTGGCCGCCAACACCAGAAGAAAGCCAGGTACTCCTAGCAATCCGACTACTGATGCAGTGATCGGATTGATGCCAATATGAAAGCCGGCCCCCAGAGTGCGATCCCAAGCCCATAACACCAGAACCGCCACCGCAATGTTAACCACGCTGCGAACAATCCAGCGTGCCCATCCACCAAAAATACGGCTTAATAGATACACCACTAAAATACCAAAGACGCCGGCCAGGACATCCTTCGGCTGCAGCATGGCCATCCCCCCATGAACAGCATATTTCCAAAGGACAACCTCTAGAACCTTCCATGTTCCCGATACCGGTCTAGGCATTGTCGATAACGCAACTCGGCTTCACGCCATAAATGGACCGCGTGGTCGAATACATCAGGATCCGGTGGCGTATCGAACTGTTGTTGCTGAACCCAGTTTTGATAAGCTTCACGTAATTCATCAGCAGCCCATCCGGGAGGATCAATGGGCTCACTGATGCGTCCGCGATGCCTTTCCCTCTCTGGTGGTTCCATTAAAGTCTTCTCCTTGTGCGGATGTCGCTTCTATAATATGGGTCAAATTGGCGCGTTGGTAATTGAGTGCAAAATTGCTTTCGATGGCGGAAAGCGGATGGCCAATCTTCTCTAGCGTGTAGACGAGTTGTTCGGCGGCACGGCGTTGCCCCTTAGCAATGGCCGCATCAATATATCGTTCGATCCATTGTTGGCGATGGTGGGCCATCGCCCACCACAGGCTGTCCCGAAGCATGTGGCGATGACGGTACAATTGCAACAACCACAAAAATCCCAGGCCGTCCAGACCGAGGTCTATCCATTGACCCAAGACTACAAAAAAATCCATGGTGCCACATCCTTCAACAAGCTACTGGCAGTATATTCCTTCGGAGGAAGAATGCTACATGAATGTTTTCGATCCCGCGTAAACATAGAGGACAAAGTCTACCAATTTGTCGCCAAGTTCTTGGTGAATTACTCGGCGGCATAAGAAAGTTTCCACATTCCTTGCGGGTATATGACCCAAAAGATTTGCACCATGCCGCCAACCCATCCGACAGTAACCAAAAGATGATTGTTAAGAAACGCGCTCATGGGGCGAACAACGCCCGGCAACTTTATTAAGTAAGGATAGTTAAACAACGAGGACGGATAGATCGAACGATCCGGGGTTTTTAATGGGATTCCTTGCCATTATTTGTCTATTGAAGGGGGTTAATTCCTGTGATTTTTGGTGATTACTCGATTTTTTGACACGTTAGCTATTTGTGATCATCTCTAACTTTTTGTGACCAACTACGAGGAAAAATCGTTCGACAAAACCCCTGTTTCGGAGTAATTCTTCAAGGGGACATACTAGCCTGAATCATAACATATGTATTTCTGGTGCACATGCAGCCCCATCGACTCCGTTTGATCTGGTAAGGCAATCTACTCGATCACGCACTCGGAACTTGTGCCCCACCATAATTAAGGGAGCTGTTTTCCAGGTCCCGAAACGACTAATTATGTACCAGCGGTTAAAAAGAGCACCCGATCATTCATTTCAATTACACGATCTTGGTGAACACCGAGAAAGATCTGATTTTCATGCACCAACCCGAGGAGAATGAGACAGTTCTCCGCATTTTGGGAACGAATGGCGCTGAGTTCCTGCCCCACCCATGCGGGTGGTACCACCATTTCTTGCAATCGGGTCTGATCTGACGCCAAGATCGTGGTGAATAGGTCGGCAGCATGAGGTGTTTCCAGACTTTTAGCGAGTGTATGTCCTAAAAGATCCTGCGCGGCAACGCTATGCAAAATTCCGAGATCATGAAGGGTGTGTGTTGCACGACGAGACTGGGTAATTGCAAAAATCGGCACGCGGGACGCCAAATGCTGCGCTTCGACTGCAGTCATCAGCACTTCGCCGTCAGTTTCCCCTACCACCACAATTTGTTTAGCTTGAGACAAGTGGGCTTTGGCGAGCACATGCGGATTAGTCGGATCCCCCGTTATACAAGGAATTTCGGGAGGAAGGTGGGTGGTATCCATTGTAGACACCAGAACCAGATTTTGATGCTCCTGGAGCAGATCGGGAAGTAAATGAATAAGTAGCGGACTGTAGCCGAGAACGATTAGATGATCCCGTGTTTTATCTAATGTCATACCCAGAGCCCTCCGAATGTGAAGTGAGGCCATATTGGCTGCCCAACCGGCGAAGGCTGCGCCAGCCAGCGGGATCGTCGTCAGCATTGTACCCATGGCAATAACCCGACCTAGAGTGTTATGCGGCGTAACATCCCCGTAACCAACTGTCGTGATGGTTGTAATTGCCCAGTAGAATCCGATAAAAGGAGAAACATGTTGCGTAATGGCAAAAAGCAGTGCCCCAATGACGGTGGTAATGAAAGCGATGGTGGTCAATGTTAGCGTTTGATGTTTGGTTATCCGCCTCCACATGAGAATCATAAAAAACGGCATAAAGCGTACCCCCTAATAATGGGCGCTCGAAACCCTACTCCCCGTTAATTATAGACGGACGACAATCGGAGATGCAAAGCAGATGGGTCAGGCCAATATTGCGTTGAGATCTTCTGGCGATCGCAGTGGTTAAATTTCTTGACGTCCCTCCAGTGCTTTGGATAAGGTCACCTCGTCCGTATAGTCCAAGTCACCGCCCATCGGCAGTCCCCGGGCAATGCGGGTCACCTTAACTCCCATCGGCTTTAACAACCGACCCAAATATAACGCCGTAGCCTCGCCTTCCAAATTTGAACTCGTCGCTAGCACCAATTCAGTGGGCGCTTCGCGCTCAATGCGAAGCAAGAGTTCCTTGACGCGAAGATCCTCAGGTCCAATCCCCTCCATCGGAGAAATAGCCCCATGCAACACATGATATCGTCCTTTGTATTCTCGTGTTTTTTCCATGGCCACAACATCTTTGGGCTGTTCCACTACCATAATTGTTTTGGCGTCGCGACCCGGATGACGACAGATCACACAAGGATCTTGATCGGTGAAATTGAAGCATACGGAACAGTATCGTGTTCGGGTCCGGGCCGTCACAATTGCAGAAGCCAACAACTCGGCTTCACCCTGGGGCATATTAAGCAAGAAAAACGCCAGACGCTGCGCCGTTTTAGGTCCAACGCCAGGCAATTTGGCAAGTTCGTTGACCAACTCTTGAATGGGTGCCGGGTACAGCATTTAGAAAAGTCCTGGCATTCCCGGGATATTCATGTTGCCGGTCACAGCGGCCAGTCGGCTTGAGGCCAAATCCTGCGCCTTCTTTCGGCCTTCACGAACCGCAGTCAATATGAGGTCCTGCAACATTTCCACGTCTGACGGATCCACAGCTTGGGGATCAATGGTAATCGACTCGATGTCCCCATGACCATTGAACACGGCCTTAATCACGCCCCCGGACTCGACCTCCACAGTTTCCGTTCGCAACTCTTCTTGAATGCGAGCCACATCGGCCTGCATTTTTTGCACCTGCTTCATCATTTTCTGCATATTGTTGGGGTTAAATCCCATGCTAATCTCTCCTCTGAATTGTCCTTGATAAAAGTGGGTTCCCGTCGATGTGTTCCACGAGAACATACTTTTGTGAATCTGTTTGCCTGGGGCTTTATTCAAACCCAATCAGGCGTATATCTTCGCCAAACCACTCCTGAGCGCTGATTGCCACATCCCTTCGGTTAACCGCATCAACCGTCGGCTCACGATTATTGACGGAGGCATTTTCGGTCGGGTCATCGTTAGAGTCCGTGGTCAAAGTATACGATATTTCATCTCCATAGGAATGCTTTAATGCCCGTTCTAGAAGGTCATGATGCGTCCCAGACTTCATCAAATCCAAATGGGCGGGAAAAGTAAAGCATAACTCCAACTCTTTGCCTTTGGTGCGGCATCGAGCTTCTTTAACCAAGGCATATGTCGAAGGCCGCTCCCGGCGAATGAAGTCTAATGCTAGCTGAAATTTTTCACTGTTTACAGGAGGCGGCTCCGGTGATACGGAGGCAGATGCGGACCGCGACGGCTGCGCCACACGCGTGCCCCCAGTTTCATCAGGCAATGAGGTGCGAATTTCTGGACTATCATCGGGTTGCAGGAAATGCTGTCGGGTCTTAAACAACGCAAGCTCCAGCACCAGTTGCGGAGGAAATCCGCCCTTGAGTCGCCCCTCGCCTTCGGTAAGAATGTCAAGAGCTTCAAACCAAACACGGGGCAAGATGTTGTCGGGAATCATTCCATCTAGCCGTGAAAGCCAATCGCGGCGGTAACTGGGAAACAAATCTGGACCTGCTTGACGCCATACCACGAGATTGCGTAATTCACGCGCCACATCGCTGAGCATTTGCCTGGGGTCGCGACCTTCCTGAAGCGCATGGTCAATGGCCAAAATCAACGCTGATAAGTTATCTGCCGTCAACGCAGATACCATTTCTTCCAACAGCCCCGGGCTCAGAGCCCCAACCATGTCTTCGATATGATCCCGCGTAATTTCGACGCCCACCGACGAAGAAACCTGGTCCAATAAGCTTAAAGCGTCTCGCAACGCGCCATCGCTAAATTCGGCTAAAAGTTCCAATGCCTCGGGAGTAATTTGAATCTTCTCGTGTGCGGCCACCTGACGCAATCGCTCTTGGATTTCACCCACCCGAAAGCGTTGAAATTCATATCGCTGACAGCGGGACAACACGGTAATTGGCAACTTGTGAGATTCGGTGGTCGCCAATACAAAAATCACGTGCTCTGGGGGTTCTTCCAACGTTTTTAACAAGGCATTGAACGCAGGTTCAGTTAACATGTGCACTTCATCGATGATGTATACACGCTGTTTCCCCATGACCGGCGCCTGTCCCAGATGTTCGCGCAAGTCCCGGATCTCGTCAATTCCCCGATTAGACGCCGCGTCGATTTCGATGACGTCAAGATGATTGCCGCGTTCCAGCGCCACACACGAAGCGCATTGGAGACAGGGATCTCCAGAGGGAGCAAGATTTTCACAATTCACAGCCTTGGCCAAAATACGCGCAATGCTTGTTTTTCCCGTGCCTCGAGGTCCGGAAAACAAATAAGCATGGGTTAAGCGTCGTTGCCGCACAGCCTCTCGCAACGTCAGCACGACGCGGGATTGGCCGACCACTTCTTGAAAAGAACGGGGACGATACGCCCGATATAGCGCTTGCCGTGACATGGAGATCCCTTCTTAGGTTCGTTTGCCTTATTGTACCATCTTATGTTTTAAGGCCATAGGGCGGCACCGATTAGGTTTGCCGCGGCACCACAACGTGCCCGCTTACCGCTGCTCCCTTCCGGGCCTGACGGGGTTCACAGGTGTTGTCCGCGCGGGACCCAATCGATGCGGCTCCACGGCCTCATCGAAATGGCGGAGGAGGAGGGATTCGAACCCTCGAGGCAGGTTCAGCCCACCAACACGCTTTCCAGGCGTGCGCCTTAAACCGCTCGGCCACCCCTCCACGTTTAACACTTATATGGCGGAGAGGGTGGGATTCGAACCCACGAGACGGGGTTTAACCGCCTACCCGATTTCGAGTCGGGCTCCTTCGACCAACTCAGACACCTCTCCGTGCTACTATTCAATTTTTTATCGCCGTTGGCGAAAAAAACTGGTCAACAACTGTTGACACTCCTGCCGCATAACGCCCTCAATGACTTCAAATTGATGATTCAAACGAGGATCGTTCCCAATCTGGTATACACTAACTAATGCCCCGCCTTTGGGATCACGGGTACCAAACACCACTTGTGCCACGCGACTTAACACCAATGCCCCGGCACACATAGTACACGGTTCTAGCGTAACGTACAAGATGGTGTCTTCCAATCTCCAACCGCCTTGCCGCTCTGCCGCCTGACGCAATACCAAAATTTCTGCATGTGCCGTCGGATCATGTGCCGACTCCCGTCGGTTATGGTCACGGGCCATGACCGTCCCATCTTTACGCACTAACACCGCTCCCACCGGAACCTCTCCGGAACGAGCGGCATTTTTTGCTTCTGCCACCGCAATGGCCATGTAAAAATTATGGTCCATAGCACTCACTAACCTCGGAAAGTGGTGCGCCCGGGAGGACTCGAACCACCGACACAAGGTTTAGGAAACCTCTGCTCTATCCCCTGAGCTACGGGCGCACGAAATGTTTCTTACATCAGGGCACTGCAAACTAGAGCGAGTAAACTTGTGACCTGGCTCAGCATATCAAAATAACGGACTGCACGCAACCATCGCAGTGATTGAGTTGTTGGGTAAAATGGCGACTAAGCCCATCTTAAAATTTTAAGAAGGTAAGCGCGTGCTGAGAATGGTGATTTATATCCAAACTGGGTGACGCGCGGGTGAAGAACAGAAGGCGCGGCTATCTCACCGTAACATCTCATTGGAAGAACAAAATAATATTCATCACAACGTGTCGTGGAATCTTGACTCGCAATCAATACGGACCACAGTCATATCCCAGACGCCCTCGATTAATTAAGAGACGTGAGAAGCAAGGAACTCTAGCGTTTTCGCCCAGGCATCACGTGCAGCATTTGGATCATAGGAACTGCGGGAATCGTTAAAGAACGCGTGGCCGGCTTCGGGATATATTTCGTATTGATAGACCTTCCCGGCGTTTTTCATCGCTGCAGCGACTTCTGGCACCTGGTCCGTAATGCGATGGTCAGTGCCGCCGTAAAATCCAAATACTGGGCATTGAATAGCTACCATGGCATCAGCACTGGGCGCCGCTCCATAATTGCACACGGCAGCGCGCAATTGGGAAAACTGGGTGGCCAAAGCAAAGGACAAAGATCCACCCATACAATAGCCGATGCTGGCTACTTCTCTACCTTGGTCGCGTAAGTACTGTGCCCAAGTTTTTAAATCTGACACCATTGCTTCGGTATCCCGAGGGCCAAACAACACCTCTAGAGTTTCTTGAATACGTTGGCTTTCATCCGCCGGAAGTTTGTTAAGATATTGTATTCGAAGACTTTGATCCATCCAGGCAGCTTGGGGCAAGGTGTCAAAAAATCGCTTTACCGCTTCAATGCGAGGAAAAGACAGTGCCTCCGGTCTGCCGCCACGCGAATACAAGTCAGGGGCTAACGCAACATACCCGGCTTCGCCAAACCGCCTGGCCATATCCTGAATATGGTCGTCAGGACCCCAAATTTCCTGAATCACCAAAATAGCAGGCGTGTTGTTACTAGCTTTGGGAGGCGTCACCTGATATGCTTGCATTTCTTGGCCATCTCTTGAATGAGTGGTCCACTTTGTCGTCAGTTCCACTAATGTACCACCTCGTTTCTCGACCCTATTTTACCATTTTTAGGGGCATGCCGTTACTGAGATGAATTCCCTTGTAAGCGGCATAATCTTTCCACTGTGGCACCTCGAAAACCTGAACATTTCATGAATGTCACTTACTCTCAATGATTGGCGTTGGGTCCCTAATACATAGAAGGAAGCTTCCTCAGATGGCAAAAATAGCATGGACAGTGCTGGGACTAGTCTTTTTAGCTGACCGCGGAAGTCATTCGAATAGTGGGGCTCCGAGAGCATACGCACCACAATTAAACGGAACCATTACCCAAATCTCTAACATTGGCCATGGTATCGAAATTTTTTAGCGGGATGGTCGAATCCATCGATTCACAACGCTGACCGTAACCATAGACAAGGGGACCTGGGTAGGACCACATGATGCTATGGATTTGTTTGTGGGAGAGGCGGTGCAGACAGCCCTTCCGAACCCGGGAACCACCATAGAAGGACAACCCGTCGGGTTTGTTGACCTGGACAGAGAATTTGGACCTTGACTCCCAAATTAATCACGTTTCACCTGCCGCCATATTCCCGACTCTCTTGAGGCACTAATGGCACGATTAACCCGAATCAGTTGGCTGATGGTCAGTTCATTGACGGGTTATGGGATGGGTTGCGCTCCTATCCCATTGTGTCTCAATGGTCTGTGTTTCCCTCGGCTCAGGCATTTGACGGATCGACTTTGCTGTCTGCAAAATATCCGTTGCTAGCCTTCGGAGGGTAAGCAAAAACGGCATGAACAGAAGTCAAGGCCTCACCGTAACGTCGCTCCCCACGTCTCAGAAATAAGTCGAGGGGAGTAACCATTACCTGGTTAGCTAATACCGGGTCGCGGTCAGGATCCGTTCTATAGCCGACAAATGCATGAATAGCCCAGTGGCGGCCATTATAATGCCCCAGATACAAGAGAACGTGTCCAGGCATATAGAGTTCGTCTCCGAGTTTAGCTTGGCTCAGGTCCCGATTCCAATCATCAGAGATCGTTGTCCGCAACGGCAAAGCAAGTTTTTGCGATTTGCTATTGCGTGGCAGCTGAACCCCGATGGTGCGATAAACATCCATGATGAAGCTGCTACAATCATGACGATCAAAACTATCGCCCCACCCGTAACGCTCGCCCAACAGGGCAAAAGCACTCTCTAACAATGAACGAGGATTGGGAGGCAAAAATCCTTCAGCGACTTTCGCTTGTTTGGAGATTAAACCCTTCTCAACGATCAGCGACCCGTCAGTGCCGCGGGTAGGAAACAAAATAGGGTAGTGCCAGAAAGAGGTTTGCTTTCCATAAATGACATCCGTTGCGGAAGTCGAAGGTTCAAGGGGAAGCCATGCGCCAAATTCCACGGGAATCGGCAAAACATTTCCCCGGTAAGGATTCGGCTCGATCGCGACCCCGCGTCCCGTAACCACAAGCGGGTGGGACAGTTCGGCATATTGTAAGAACAACGCCAAGTTGCACCACGCCACGTGAACTTTTTCTACCCAACCTTGATAGGTCCGCGATTGCACCAGGTACCACTCCTGATCGAAACTCTCTCCCAGAATTAGGACCGGTTCAAACGTATGCAACGCGGTTTGTTGCACTTGATCAAATTCCCGGTCGTCCCTACTCCGGTAGATACGGGTACGGGTGGCAAAGGAGCCCATGGGAGCACGGCTTACGCTAAAACCATATCTTTCGAGCACTGCTTTGGGCATACTATTGGTACTGATTTGGGCCCGAATTTCAGCCGTCAATCGGCTGCCGTCAGCCAAATACCCTTCAGGCAACGCCGGCATCGGCTGTACCCGCCGTATTGGATTGCGGAAATCGTCCACTCTATTGGATAAATTGGCGACGTGACCCGAAGATACCAGGATGGAGTTAATCGACGGGACGTCTAGAGTCGGTGTCGACGCACAAAATGTCTGCCAGAATTGGGGTGTCAACATCTCTGGCGTCAACTTCAATTCCTTCAAGTAAGATTGTTCCATTTTGTTACTCCTCTGGTGGTACTGGCGGCCAGTCCACACCGAGCCCGGGACCTGTGGGCAAGGCAATGGATCCCCCGGTATATTTAATTCCTCCAGCCACTTGGGGGTCGGACAAAAAATACGCTGCATCCAAATCGACATAGTCCGCCTGATAGGTTGTCGCAAACATGGCCGCAGCAGTAACCGAAGCCATTCCCTCCATCATACTGCCGACCATAATCTTGACGTTGGCAGACCGCACCAAGTCGGCCATGACTCGCGCAGTCGACAGCCCCCCGCACTTCATCAGCTTGATATTCACGATATCGGCTGCTTGCGAATCTAATATCCGCAGCAATTGTTCCGTCCCAAACACGCTTTCATCAGCGGCAATCGGAATCGGGCTTCGACGGGTGATTTCCCGTAGCCCTTGAATATCACGGGACACCACCGGCTGTTCAATGAAGGCAATGTCAAAATCAACCAAGACGCCGGCTGCAGCGATGCTTTCTCGCACCGTCCAGGCTTGGTTGGGGTCCACCCACATTTGCACGTTTTCAGGAACCGCCTCACGAACCGCGATGACACGTTCGACATCGTGACCATCATGGCCGCCCACTTTCACCTTGAGGTGATGAAAACCCTGTTCTACCAATCCTTGCGCCTGGCCCACCATGGCGGAGATTTCCCCTAAACTCACGGTCGCATCTGTCCACAGAGGACGGGACACTCCACCTAAGTATGACAACAACGACTCATTATGGTGTTTGGCGTAGAGGTCGTAAAGCGCAATATCGGCAGCAGCCTTTGCCGAGAAATTTCCAACAATAGACCGAGCCACTATCATTTGTACGTGGGGAATGTCGGTCAGTTCCTGTCCGCTTAATGCCGGCAGGACATATTCTTCCAATGCGGCAACAATCGATGAGGCAGTTTCTCCGGTAATAGCCCCTGTCGGTGCCGCCGAACCCACGCCCACAAGTCCGACATCGGTTCTTAGTTCCACCCGAATTTCTTCGACGGCAGTTACCGTGCGCAGAGCGGTATGGAAAGGTGCCGTCAATGGCAACATTGAACGCGTCACCCGATAATTTGTGAGTCTCACTAACGTCCCACTTCCCTGATTGGTCTATACAACTTACGTTAGTTTACCACGGACACGGAAAGGGGAACAAGGGACGACGTTTATGGATGCCGCGGTTCTCGTGTTGGTGCGATGCTGGGTTGAGGTTCCGCCATCCAACGTTGTGCCTTGGGAACAGGCTGTAGAGATTGTACCGCGAGGTAGCTAACCAGAGTAAAGAGCAGCATAAGGTTTCCCACGTGTAACATATAGGGACCGGTTCCCAGATGGCTTAGCGCCAAGTTCGCTCCCGTGATGATTTGCAAGAATACAACCACCACCAACCACCCCGCACCGCGGTACAAGTCTGGTCGCGCGCTCTTCTGTTTGCGCAATTGCCATAGAAGCTCTAGCACCAAGATAGCCAATATGACGGCGGCTACCCGATGGGCAAAATCTAGCCCAATATTGCCATAAAGCGGTGGAATGATTTGTCCATTACATAACGGCCACCCGGTACAAGCTTCCCCGGCACTTCGAAAGGCTACATACGAACCCAGATAGAGCGCTAAATATGTGTAGACCCACACAATCCAAATGCGCCATACCAAACCCTTGGGTAACACCAGAGACCGATATTGCAACCCTGCTGGGCGGCCACCTGCCAAACAGTCCATTTGCCAGAGAAAGGCTGTTAATAAAGCCACGCCTACCATGGCCAGAAATCCAAACCCCAAATGAAGCGCCAAAATCGCAGGCGGGTTAACAAACAATACGGCTAAGGCCCCTAAAATCGATTGCACGATAATAAACCCAATTCCGATTATGGCAAAGATCCTAGCCTCCACCCAATCGCGATAGCGTCTCCAAGCCCAAATCATAAAAATCGTGGCAATAACCGCAAACCCTCCCACAATCATGCGGTGTCCAAACTCAATAAGCACATGTTCATTATTGAGATTAGGAACGACTTGTCCATTGCACAGCGGCCAATCCGGACCACAGCCTAAAGCCGAATTGGTTTGTGTATCCAAAAATCCTACCAGGTTGATTAAAGCCATTCCAACAGCCGAAATTACCGCTAAAACCTTTAACAGCCGTGGGGGTTTTGTTACGCTAATGTGAACCACCTCCGTGGCGTTATTTTGTTGCCTGTGATTGTATCGCTTAAGAATATTTTGTCAAAACTTGTTCTTAGGGTATCTCTTTTTCGTCCATACTATCAAGGCCCGAAATGACTACACCGACCCCCACACCCTCCAGGCCATGGGGCCCTAATGGTAAAATAAATACGGTGATCCGCGTAGTGGTCACCTCCAAGGAGGAATACATATGGCTCATCACCATGCCCACCAAGAGGCCTCAACACCGATTGGGCGAACTTTTGCCATTACGGCTTTGCTGCTCGTCATCAAAGTAGCAGGAGCCGTTTTGTCCGGCAGTTTGGCTTTGTGGGCAGATGCTGGGCACTCGGTGACCGATTTGGCGGCGGTAGGATTGTCGTGGTACGCGTGGCATCAGGCTCAGAAACCAGCAACCTCCACCCTTACCTTTGGTTATTTTCGTACCGAAATTTTAGCTGCCCTGGTCAATAGCGTGATATTGTTGATTTTAACCCTCGGTTTGTTGCTAGAAGCCGTCACGCGGTTTTTTCATCCTACCCCGGTCAACCCAGTGGCTATGTTAATCACGGCGGTTTTGGCACTGGTTGGCGATCTTTATCTCGCCCATGGACTGACGGGACACACCAACGTCAATATTCGCAGCACCTGGCTTCATGTCATCAGTGACGCCGCAGGCTCGTTCGCCGTCGTCCTTGGCGCCATAGTGATTGCAACCACTCGGTGGACGCCAGTTGACCCGATGCTCACCATCCTTATTGCCGCGTTGATTTCCTGGGGTGCCTGGCAAATTATCACTGAAACCGTTGCCGTTCTCATGGAAGCCACGCCTAAAAACGTGGACGTTCATCATTTAGTTTCCACCATGGGCCAAATAGAGGGCATTAGCCGAGTACACGACATTCATGTGTGGAGTGTTACCACAGGAAAGAACGCCCTGGCTTGCCATGTCGTGCTTGCCCCAAACATCTCCATTCAAGAAAGTCAGACAATATTGCGCAAAGTCGACTTGACACTGCGCCTAGAAGGAATTGAGCACATGACCATCCAAATGGAGACGTCTGACGCCGATCATGAAGAGCCGTCGTGGTAAAACGTGTAGTCGAGGCTAACCTCGTGGTATAATTTGGAGCAACTTGGCTCAGACGGAAGGAGTGTTGTATCACGGAAAAAGTGCCGTTATTATCGGTTGACGATCAATTAACCATCGATTTATGGTACGAAGGGCCTACGTTCTTGATTGCTGATAAACCCTTTGGTGTTCCGGTTTATCCTATCGATAGCCATTCATCGGGAACCTTGGTCAATGCTTTATTGCAATCCAATCGATGGCTGGCAGAAATGGAAAGCAGTACGTCTCCGGGTGTTATTCACGTTTTACGCCCCGAAGACCGGGGGCTGACACTTGTGGCCAAGAGTGACGACATGGCCTCCGAGCTTCGTGAATCGTATCAAAAAGGAGCGATTACCTTCAGTTATCGGGTCCAGGTCCCATCTTCCATCAGCCCCAGTCCAACCGATGCGGCCCGGATTTTTGATGCCCAAACCTATGGAGATCTAACTATCTATGACATTGACTCTCCATTAGGAGATACCGAAGAATTATCCCGGAATTGGTTGGGAACCGAAGCAATGTCCCAGGCACGATTTATATGCTATCGGATGACGGTACCAACATCCGCCAAGATGTTTCAGATTGGCCTTGGAGAGCGCATCCTATTGCCTGATATCGACCTTTATACCGCCCCTACCTGAAGTGTATGCAACGGCACGAAAGAGTTTCTTTCGTCATATGGTTTTGGATACGTAGACCACTCTCTCAGTGATCGGGCCAACGTAGACCGCATGAAAATTTTAAGTCGTGGTGAACGGGGAATTCCAGTGATTGTGATGAATGGCGTCGTCAGCGTTGCTTTAGACCGTCATCGGTTAAAATCCCATCTTGGGTTGTATTAAAAACCTTCCGAAATCCGTGGGGACCCATCTTTCGGGTTCCCAAGGAAGATCGGTTCCTGCCGCCTGCTCATCGTCCAGGCTCGGCCGCGGGGTTTTCCTTAGCCGCGTCCATCGCAGAAAGTTCTTTATGTACCCGGTTTAAGTCGGAGTTCATATGTTCTAGCACGAGGTTAAGTTTTTTTACAATTTCAAATTCTCGTTGTTCTCGGGCCTGATTAGATCTGTTCAATACTATTTGGCCCACGGCCAATACGGGCAACATGATCGCTTGAAACAGATTAACCCAGTACAGCATCACGGGGTAATTAGGAGAGTTATCCCAATGCATCAGAGGAGATCCCCACATCCAAAGCCCAATAACCACCACGAACCCATAGAGAAACCACATGGAAGTCACCAAGCGAGTGATACCGCTAGCAATCCTGTCATTCCATTCGGTCATAGTCATCACCTGATTTCTGCAAAATCTTAGGTTCGTATATTAGTGTTCCACACCCGAATCAACAATAGGCGGGAGTAAAAAATTTTTATTGGCTCACAACCTATCGCGCAGAAAGAAGGCTAAACTAAACTGAGAATTGGTCAATGACCTTATACCGCAATTTCGATTCCCGTAACCAAAGACAAATCTGTTTATCGAAGGAGATCTCAAGGTGCCGGATCCACGTCTGTCATGGTCAGAATACTTTATCCTGATGAGTGAGTTGATAGCTACTCGATCTACATGTCCCAGACGTGCGGTGGGCGCGGTATTGGTACGCGAACACAGAATCATTGCTACTGGTTATAACGGGGCCCCGGCGGGTCAACCGCATTGTACCGAAGTTGGATGCCTATTGGAATACGGTCATTGCGTACGAACTATCCATGCCGAACTCAACGCGCTGTTGCAATGCGCTAAATATGGCATCGCAACCGGCGGCGTGGACTTGTATTGTACGGACCTCCCCTGCAGGAATTGCGCTCGAGCATTAGTCCAATCCGATATTCGCTCCATTTATTTCGTTCGGCCTTACGACAGCCCGGAAACGATGCAGTTGGCCAAAGAATATGGAATTCGTTTGACCCGGCTCTCGATGCCTAAATTTCCTCCGATACCGTACGTCAATCCCGATTAGAATGTCCGTCGTCCTCAAACCGGCTGAAAATCTCGACCCCGCCGTGCACAATCCGATTTCTCTGAGAATCGGCGTGTTAGTCATCGCGCATCACCAAATGAATGGTGTCGGGACTGAACCTGTACAATTCGGCCTGGGTTACCAATTCGAGTTGCTGCATGGTTATCAAGCAGGGGATCGCCGTCGATCGACGGAAGTCATCGAAAGCTTGCGCAATTTCCTCATCCCGCTTATGGATGAGTTCGTACAGTTTCAGGTAGCGTTTGTGCGCCGACACGGTGTGGTCGTCGCACAAGGTTCGGCACTCATCTAGTATTCTACGGCAGAAGCGGTCGAGCGCGGAGGCCCTGACCTCCTTGAATACCCGCCAATCGGGCTCTGGAATATTCATCTGACGTTCCCTCCGTTAACATCCTGTCGCCTTCTTAAACCTTGTATCCCGCGATCTTCCAATGCGCGAGATTGCCCCGAGCGATGGGACGATCCTCCGTTATCCCTGTCCATGATATCGCATCGGACCGGACCTGAACAAATACTGCCCGAACGAACCAGAGACGCCGCTCAATAAAAGTTATGGGGCTCATGGTGTGCTAATTCATTAGCATCAACCTGCATCAACCTTGAGGTGTAGCCGGATTCCAAATGGGGCACGTACAGTGGCGTATTCGTTGTAAGTCCAAGTCATGATTTTGGGCGCGCGTCAAATATTTGAACCAAATCCTCCCGCATTTTCAATTTCAAGGTAGTTCTTGCGGACACAAGCCGGGTTGCCGAGTAGGAAGATGGCGGCGTGGTGTAGGAGGACTGTCGCTCGGTTTCCGGTAACCTCTCTAAAATTCCGTACGTCGAGTTTCCCCCAGTACGACTTCAAACCTCGACTCCTCTCGGAGTCTGCCTCGGTCCCCCCGGCGCGTTGGGTAACCACCGGACTCCGGCTCATGAGCCATCCACGGGTGTCGCTGATTCGCACAGCCCTGCCCTTCCCTGTTTTGGGGTGGAGCCGGAGTCGTTCCCCGCTCTGCTCGTCCTCCTTTTCGGTCGTGCCGCTCCCCCGGTAGCAACTCTGTACTGCATTCACCCATTCTTGACCCCGAGACACTGCCTTCGCCCTTCGGCACCGGGCTCGGCGTCCTATCTTATCCCGCAAATCCACTTCGTGCGGGGACATTGTCGAGGCGGCAGGGCTTTAGGTTGAGGCCCGATCGATGGCTAGCCCTCTTGATGGATCCTCCCTTGCAGCCGCGAGGACAAGTCGGGTGGAGCTTTCGTACCGGTGGTCACCCACCCGATATGTCCACTGGGCTTGACGCTGAATGGGCCATTTCGCGGAGCAGGTTCTTCCCCTTCAGAGACAACGTGGTTACGAGCCGGAACACCGAATGTGTACGCCAAATCAACTCCAGTGTCGCAATTGGTCAGTGGCTCAAAACTGGCTATTCCTCTGGTTTTGACCAAAAATTTCGGCACACCGGGACCAAGAGCCACAAATTCGGCCGCTATGCATATGCCTAAGGCTTTCCCTAACCCCATATCGCCCTATTTATGGACTCCGATTTTGTCCAGGATAAAAGCATATTCCTCCGCCATCTCACGAATACGTTGATAGCGGGCTGAAGAGCCTCCATGACCTGCTCCCATGTGAGTTTTTAACAGAAGGTTATGATTATCGGTCTTCGTTACCCGAAGCCGCGCTATCCATTTCGCCGGTTCCCAGTATCCCACGCGTGGATCGTTCAGGCCGGTAAATGTGAGAATATGAGGATATTCTTTGGCTTCCACGTTATCATAGGGGCTGTAGGACTTCATATAAGCGTAATAACCTGATTGCATCGGGTTTCCCCATTCGTCCCATTCCAAGCTGGTCAGAGGAATGGTTTCATCCAACATCGTGTTAATCACATCGACAAAAGGAACCCCCGCCACCACCACTCGAAATAACTCGGGAGCCATGTTCAACACGGTGCCCATGAGTAGTCCGCCTGCGCTGCGTCCTCGCGCAGCCAATTGGCTCCGGTCAGTAAATCCTTGTCGAATCAAGTCTTTAGCCACATCGATAAAATCAGAAAACGTGTGCCGTTTTTCCAACAGTTTGCCGTCATGATACCACCCTTGCCCCATCTCAGCCCCTCCCCGCACATGTGCCATAACGTAAATCACCCCACGGTCCAAAAGCGGTAGTCGCTTGGCATCAAAACTTGGATCGATACTCATTCCGTAAGATCCATACCCATACAAAATGAGCGGGGCGGGGCCGAGATCCAACGCCCCTTCACGGTAAACCATGGAGACCGGAATTTGCACTCCATCTGCTGCCGGACTCCAAATCCTCCGTTGGTGATATTGATCGCTATGATAGTCATCAGGAACGGGCGCGCTCCGAAGAATCGATAATTCTCCCGTCTGAAAATCCAAACTCCAAGTGGTTTTAGCAGTGACAAACGATTCATAATGAATGAGTACTTCAGTAGCATCATATTGTCGGTTGGTTCCCAGCCAGACGGTATATAGGGGCTCTGGCCACGAGAGCATCTCGAGCAAACCGCCTCGATACACCCATATTTGGGTTAATCCGGCTTGACGTCCGGATAGGAGAAGCGTGTCCTGAAACGGATGAACGGCTTCGATGTAGCGCGCAGGGTTGTACTCGATGAGCTGCTGCAGCTCCCGACGGGATTCGGTGACCTCGCACACCATTACCTTAAAATTCTCCGCCCCTTCATTAGTTAACACCACAAAGTACGGGCCCCAGTGTTCGAGGTCATACTTAATATCATGCCTCCTTGCTTCAAATTGCCGAAATTGCCCTGTCGGCAGGTTTGACGGCAAATACCAAACTTCATCACTAGCCTTGTTTTGACATTTTAGAAAAAGATATTGGCCACTCCGCGATTTATCAAGGGTCACGGAAAAACTACGGTCCAGCTCTTCATACAGGAGTGTATCGGGATCAATATTGCCTAGACGATGACGCCACACGCGACATGGGCGCTGGGTTTCATCGACCGTCACATAAAACAGG
The DNA here is from genome assembly GCA_021797515.1 of Bacillota bacterium. Taxonomy (GTDB): domain Bacteria; phylum Bacillota; class Sulfobacillia; order Sulfobacillales; family Sulfobacillaceae; genus Sulfobacillus_C. Next base: position 18,903 of record JAJZZP010000078.1, read on the forward strand.
TACTCTCCTGTCGCATCCCACTCGACACTATCGTATAAAAATACATTGTCGATGCGGTCAGGATAGAGATGGCCGGTACGTAAACTCTTTATGTACAGTGTGTAACGATCGGTGCCATCGCGATTTTCCAGGTAGGCTAGCTTGGTGTGGTCAGGGCTCACGCGCTGAACCGTAATGCTTAAAAAATCGTTGCCAGTCGTCATTCGATTTAAATCTAAAATGACTTCCTGACGCGCCCCATCCAGTTCGGTTCGGCTCTGCGCACGGGTTCGCAAGTAGACGGGATATTGCTGATCCCGTTCCGTACGGGAAAAGTAGTAAAACGGTCCGTCTTGATAAGGCACTTCTTCATCAACCGGAGGAATTCGGTGCACCATGTCATTATAAAGCTGTTTGGTCAATGGTTCCAAAGGCTCCATCATCTGGTCATAGTACCGATTTTCCTCTTCTAAATATCTTATAACATCTGGATCGCTTCGGTTCCGTAGCCAATAGTAGTCATCGGCACGAACATCCCCATGCAGGAAATGGGGATGAGGAACACGTTTAGCAATAGGTGGATTCATAGAAAGCCTCCTTGCTACTGAGAGAAACTGCCGTTCTTATTGCATAGTTCCAATACGATTTTTCAATTCTTCGCGAACCGATCCACAGAATCCTGCCTTCCACTCCCAGATTCTCTACCTTCAATCTACCGCAAATGTCTCATTGTTTTCGTAGACCTTTCTTCCATCAACAGTCAAGAAAAATAGCGTGCAGCCCCGGTTCAGACTGCACGCTATCATACACAAAACAACCTTTAGGATACGCCAGATTTAAACAACATGATCCAGATGGACATTCCCACCATGCCCGCTGCCATCAGCAGCACTAAGCCCAAAAACACCATCTGCCACGCCAGACCGCGACTTTCCCGAACATGCATGAACACCCCGATTTGCAAGGCCGCCTGGCCAACAGCTAACGTAAGGATAACCGATAGTAGGGCGACCGGCGGTAACACATGGTCAATAACTAGAATCAGCGCGGCAAAGGTGAGCACCAGAGAGCCGATGTAGCCCCAGACTTGGATCCAGGGGAACTTCTCTTCCCCAAACCGTGGCAGAAGAGAAGGTAATCCTTCATCTTCGCCTTCATGAGCTCTAGCCGTAGCCTCCGATTGAAATTGCAATTTCTCTGCCATGATATGTCACTCCCTTGATCACAAATTTCTAGACAATTTTCCCGTTGAGATAGACAAACGTGAAAATGAAAATCCACACGATGTCAAGAAAATGCCAGTACAGTGAGAAGGTAAATAGCTTCCTCGTCGTCACCGGTGTGAATCCACGTCGGATCAGTTGAATCAAGAGAGTCGTCGCCCACAATATTCCAAACGTCACGTGCGCACCATGCGTCCCCACGAGAATGAAGAAGGCCGACAAAAATGCACTCTGGTGCCACGTAGCTCCAGCAGCCACATACCCTACGAAGTCATGAACCTCGCTGATCACGAACCCGGCTCCTAGTAGCAATGTGACAATAAGCCAGGCAATCGTGGCCTGCTTGTTTTGGCGCCTCATAGAATAGATGGAGAGGCCGATGGTAAAACTGCTTGTCAATAAGAGAACGGTTTCCAAAATCACGGGACCAAAGGAAAATAGTTGGTAAGCGCTTGGTCCTTGGGCCACCGACGTTCTATAGACGGCATAGCTGGAGAACAAGCTACCAAAAATCATGACGTCGGTAACTAAAAACATCCAAAATCCGGTAATCTTGATGCTTTCTTTTTCGTCCGCAAACTCTAGGGGGAGATGTTGCTCCATCTCCTCCTTGGCTACCGGCACGCTCATCCTTGTAACCTCCCTAGCGCCGATTCGGTGCGGCGAATGACGTCCGCGTTAATGTGCTTGTGTTCGTCGTAGTCAAATGCAGAATATAGTAGCGAGGCAACCACACCAATTGCGCCGATAGCTACAATGATCCACCATTCAAATGTCATCCCAAATCCCACCACAAAAAAGCTTAATCCCAAAAGAAAGGGAACAGGTGTGTTTTTTGGCATTTCCAGGGTGCTAATATCGTGTGAAGAGAGCGAATTGGCCAAAGTCTGCCCTTTTTGCTTCATATCCCACCACGCATCCCGAGCGGTTACAACAGGAATACGGGCAAAATTATATTCAGGTGCTGGTGAGGGCAGGGCCCATTCCAATGTTCTTCCATCCCACGGATCACCGGTAAGATCGCGCTCGCCATACTTCAAGCTATATAGTACGTTGTACACCATAACGACAAATCCTGCTCCCATAATAAACGCGCCTACAGTAGAAATCACGTTTAGCTCATGCCACCCAAAGCCCAGTGGGTACGTGTACATACGACGCGTCATCCCTTCGAGTCCTAAGAGATATTGAGGGCCAAACGTCACCCAAAATCCGATGAAGTACAGCCAAAACGCCCACTTTCCTTGGCGTTCATCAAGTTTGTGGCCAAACATTTTAGGCCACCAATAGTAGGTGCCAGATAACAGGCCAAATAGCACCCCACCTATCAACACGTTGTGGAAGTGTGCAACTAAGAAATAAGTGTTATGCAGCTGATAATCCGCCGGGACCGTGGCCAACAAGATTCCGGTGGCTCCCCCGATAACGAATGTCGGGATAAAGGCAATCTGGTATAGCATCGCGGTCGTCAACTGAATTCGCCCGCCCCACATGGTAAAGATCCAGTTGAAGATTTTGACCCCGGTCGGAATCGCGATCAACATCGTTGAAAGTCCGAAAAAAGCATTCACCGCTGGACCTGCACCCATGGTGAAAAAGTGGTGCACCCACGTTCCATAGGATAAGAACATAATCGCCAACACCGATAGGACCATTGCGGAATAGCCAAACAATGCTTTTCTAGAATAAGTGGCTACCACTTCCGAGAACACACCAAACGCCGGCAAAACCACAATATATACTTCAGGGTGCCCGAACAACCAGAAGAGATTCACATACATCATGGGCATTCCACCATGAGTTAAAGTAAAGAACGAGGAACCAAACAATCGGTCAAAAAGACTCATCGCAAGCGCTACCGTGAGCGGTGGAAACGCGAAGAGAATCAACGCTGCCGTGGTTAGAGTGGTCCAGACGAACATCGGCATTTTCATGAGTGTCATGCCCGGCGCACGCATTCGTAAGGTGGTCACCAGAAAGTTAATTCCAGTCATCGTGGTACCCATACCGGCTATTAATAACGATAGAAAGAAGTAGTTTTCCCCCGGACCAGGATTAAACGCGACGCCAGTGTAGGGTGGATATGCTGTCCATCCCGCGTTGGGAGAACCGCCAATGACAAAGGAGATATTGAGCAATAACGCCCCAAAGGCAAAAAGCCAAAAACTCATGGCGTTCAGTCGGGGAAATGCAACGTCACGAGCCCCTATCATCAGGGGTACCGCAACATTCCACAGTGCAAAAATGAGGGGCATAGCCATAAAGAAGATCATAATTGTTCCGTGAGTCGTAAACACCTCGTTATACTCAGAAGCACTGATCACCGGAGTTGTCGGCAAAGCCAGATTCGTCCGTAACATCAGGGCGTCCACCCCACCACGAAACAACATTGCTATCGCGGCAATGAGATACATGATCCCGATTTTTTTGTGGTCGACCGTTGTCAGCCATTCGTCCCACAAATATCGCCACTTTTTCTGTTTGGTGAGGTAATACACGATGATAACCCCACTCATGATGATGAGGAAGTCTGCTCCGAGTTCGGTCGGGCGACGCACGTCATGGGGAAACAGTGTGTGAATCAAATATAAGACAAATGACGGCATATTTATCCACCTTTCAGCAACAACCGCGTCAACTTAACCAGCCTTGTACAGAAACCTAAATTACTTGTTGGACATCGGAACGTACTTGAGACCATGTTGGTTGTGTTCAATCAAGTACATGCCGCTGCCGGTCAGAGTATAGCCAGACATCACGGACGGAAACGTGTCTGTGGGGTAATTGCCATACGTTTGATATCCCACGGTATTGAATTTCAGCAAAGCATGATAGTCCTGCATCGTCATGGGCGGAGCGGTCTGATGAGTTTGGTTCAACCATCGGTTGAAGGCGGCTGGAGATACAGCCTTTACATCGAAAAACATTTTTTCAAATTCAATCCCAGAATAATTACCGCTATGACCCCAATAGACTCCGGGTTTATCCGCTTCCAGCCATAGGGGCAAAACCCGGTTGGGCATGGTATACTCCATTCCCCCGAGTTGCGGGATCCAAAACGTGTTCATCGGAGAATCAGCCGTTAATTCAAAGAGCACTGGCTCTCCAGTGGGAATTTCCAAATAATTGACGGTCGCGACATGATGGCCCGGATATTGAAAGAGCCACTTCCAAGTCAAAGACGTGACATCAATCACTACCGGGTCTTTTGCCTTCGGGACCTTAGCTAAGGCAAATGTCTGGTTGACCATCGGTATTGCAATGACTGTAAGAAGGACAACCGGAACAATCCACCAAATTGTTTCCAGTGTCTTGTTCCCGTGCCAATTAGGAGTGTACGGTGCACGGTTTCCCGGTTTGTCACGAAAACGTATCACAGTAATTGCGAGAAGAATAAGTACCAATGCAATAACAATACCCATGGCAAGAGATGCTAAGATGAGTAAGTGTAGCTCACTTTTTCCCACGGGTCCCACGGGATGCAGCAGTACGTATTGTTGCCCGCACCCAGAGACTAAAAGGCCCACTAACACTAATGGAGCAATGTAGCGATAGGGCCAACGGCGACGCCTCTTTGGCATCCGAAATCACCTCTCGGGAGAGTTTTTACTCGTATCTAAAAATGCGTCCCGCTTCGGTGCACCTCGAGAAGACGGATTCATCTCATACGAGTAGTAAACAGAACATCAGTTAAATCTCATAGAGAATTTTGTAGCCGAAGCGTTTACCGGAAGTATACCAGAGCCTTAACTTTTCGGGCAACATACATTAAGAGTTGATGAATTTGAATACAAGTAAAATGTCATATAGTCCTTCGGAAATTTTCGGAAACTTTACTTAAGTAATGTAGACTTGAGCCACAAATTCATGAAACGCAGTCTGCGCAAGGCAAGCGGACAATATTACCCCAAATTTTTCGACCAAAGTTCAATGTCCTTATTGATGTCAATTTAGTAATGGCACCCATTCTTATGGGTCATGCATATTTGACAAAAGTCGTTTATAAGTAGTACCAACGACTGGATTATTGTAACGCGTTAAATTTACCCGCAAACCGATGATTAGAACTTTTCAGTGCTGTTGCGCAATAACAAAATTAGCCCGCTGGGTTGGCGACCCCATATGGGACAAGGTGGGCCTTATGATGCCAGGCAGCAGGCATTTACGTGCTGTGGGAAAACCCCAGAAACTTGGAAACAATATAGCACAATTAGGTTTTTGCGGATTTGTTAATCATAATCAAATTAGTGACGGTAACTCTCATTGGTTCGTGATCCCGTTGCTTTATCTCGTCAGTTTTTCCAGCCAGTCGTCAGTTTACCGAAATGGTGATTCTCGGTGGGGCGTTCCCTTTGGATGTTATCATTTCCGGAAAGGGGCAAAGGATGAGGAGTTTCCGCGTCAAGGCGAGAAAGATTGCGCTCCCATACCGTTCATGGTCCATATAACAACATCGCGCCTTGTGCCAGCCGTTGGGAGTTTTCCAGTACCCTCTGTTGATATTCCCGCAAATCATCCAAGGGATCTCCGTTAAGTGCCGATCTTCCAGATCCTTTTTCTCTGTCAACCAGTTCTCAGCTTCCTATCTCGTCGCAATCGCCTGACTGGTTTCCCGGCGGTGGCCGTATCGGCATCGTAAATCACTTCCCGGCCTTTCCGGCGCCCGGATTGGAGCTTCCGGGGGTCAATTGGATGCGGTTTTTTCGGTCGGTTGGGCACGGTTCAAGGGACCCGCCGTTCAAGACGGGTAATGCGCAGGTCGGTCTCGGCGATATACCGGTCTAACTTTTGATTCACGGTGAGCACCCCGTCTGCCACCCCTTGCACGTCGTGCCCAACATCTCCAATCAGGACACGGGTCTTCCTGATCCCTTGGTCTACGGTGTCAATCCACTGGTTTGTCTTGCCATTCAACCGCTCGGCGTGGGCCATCAAGTCTTGACGCATGCCTTCCAAATAGGCTTTGAGCTCGGGATCCATAACGCTCTATTGCCCGAACCCTGAAACCCGCGATACGACTTGGTTTGGCGATAAATGGTGCCAAATGTGGGTTAAAATTAAAACGGTAAAAATTACTGTAATCAGTTAATGTCCATGGTGACGAACCCCAGCCCTAAGCCTGCGGCGATTTCCTGCCTCGCGCTGGAGCCGTTCAAAATGGGCTAATGGGCTCGCTATGTTTCCGGTTCGTTTTACGGAAGCACGTTGCCCGCTGCACAATAGATGTCGTACCATTCTTGGCGCGTTAGCCACATGTCGCTTGCCCGACAACATTCTTTGAGTCGTTCGGGGTTCATTGTTCCGATAATCGGTTGCATGTGTGCGGGATGACGCAATAGCCAAGCTATGGTTACAGTGGAGTTGCTGACGTGATATCGGTTGGCTATCTCGTCGATCTTCTGATTCAATTCCGGAAACTTGGCGTTTCCGAGGAACACACCTTCAAAGAACCCGTATTGGAAAGGCGACCACGGTTGGATAGTAATGTCATTTAATCGGCAATAATCCAGTATACTGCCGTCCCTATTTACTGCTTTGTCATTCTCCATATTCACGTTAATGCCATTGGAGATCATCGTCGCGTTCGTGATACTTAATTGCAGCTGGTTTGCTATCAGAGGCTGTTTCACAAACTTTTTTAAGAGTTGGATCTGCATGGGGTTCTGGTTGGACACCCCAAAGTGTCGTACCTTCCCCGAGGCCTCAAGTATATCAAAGGCTTCAGCCACTTCTTCCGGTTCTACCAGGGCATCTGGACGGTGAAGTAGGAGAACATCAAGATAATCGGTTTGCAGCCGTTTTAAGCTACCCTCTACTGCTTGCAAAATATGGGTTTTGGAAAAATCGAACATTCCCTCGCGAATGCCGCACTTAGATTGCAAGATTAGCTGTTCCCGGATATCTGCGTTCATATGGACGGCGTCAGCGAACACCTCCTCACAGGCACCATCTCCATATATGTCGGCATGATCAAAAAAGTTCGCGCCTTCCTCTAATGCGGTCTGTACCAAGCGTTCCGCATCAGGTTTACTGAGTGATGCAATCCGCATGCAGCCAACGGCAATAACCGGTACCTTTAGGCTAGTAGTGCCAAGTTTCATAGTTTTCATCGTTATCATCCCTTTAATTGCCATCAGTTAAGAGCCACACGGCATCAGGCTCTATATACCAGCGTATCACAACCTCAACTTTCCAAGCTTAAATAACGGCTCGAAGCCTTGCCCCGCTTGGGATTGACGAATTTTTTTATGGGAGTTGATAAAGGGAAATGCCTCTTTCCTGGTATAATTGTTTTGACCAACAAATCCATAGAAAGAGGCATGATATATGATACCACAGAATCAGGAGCAATCAAGTCTAGCGGCATTTTTCCGCAAATATGGCTTAGGGCGCCTGCTTGCGCAGGCGGGTGTACGTTCTCGTACGATTGGGGTGGCGGGGACCATCATCATTCAATTTCTGGTGGGGCTCGTGTGTACGGAGCGCAACCTATGGCGCTGGTTTAAGGAGGCGCCCACGCAATCGGCCGAGCCATTACCCTTCCAGAAGAGTACCGTGTACGCGTTACTCAAGAATCCCCATATCAACTGGCGCCGTCTGCTCTGGGCCCTCAGTTACGCGACGACCCGCTGGCTGAGCTCCTTCACCCAGCGGGACGCGGTTTTGATCGTCGATGATTCCCTCTTTGATCGCCATCGGAGTCGCCGGGTAGACTTTCTTTCGAAGGTGTATGATCATGTGGAGCACCGTTATCGTTGGGGATTTCGCTGGCTTACGGTGGGCTGGTCGGATGGCACCACCTTTCTCCCGCTCATCTTTTCGCTCGTGGGATCACAAAAGGCGTCGAATCGGCGGCAGGACACCGAATCTCGGGTGGATAGACGGTCGGTGGGTGCCCGGCGGCGCCAGGAAGCCCAAGAATCTGCGCCGACCTTAGTCGTACGCGCCCTCCGCGATGCGTTACAAGCCGGCATTACCGCGCGCTACGTCTTATTTGACCGGTGGTTTACCACCGGCAAATTAGTCGGGGAGATCGTGCGGACCACGGGATTGGACGTCATCGGGATGGTGAAGGCCTCCCCGCATATCCGCTACACCTATCACAACCAACAGTTCACCCTCAATCAGCTCTATCGCCAGGTGATCCGACCAAAGTGGGTCCGGAGCGACTTGATCGGGTCATGTCTGGTGAC
>JAJZZP010000035.1 GCA_021797515.1 Bacillota bacterium
GATCAGGCTAAAGCCCGGTTAGTTGAGTGGATAAGAGGCAACGCCGGAATTCATTGGATGATTAGCCACCAGATGTCCGATATGACTGGAATCGATATGCAGTGCAGGCTGATCAAAGGAGATAGCCGGTCGACCTTGCAGCGTCTTTTTCTGGCACTTCAGGCCGACCCTCCTGAAGGCATACAAGTGTGTGCACATGAAAAGTCTTTGCCACTTCCCGACTCGCAAGATCCCTTAACTGAGCTGTTTTGGGCAATCGCTACGGAAAACACCCAAACAATCGCCAACCTCCCTGGTGTGGGACCACGGCAGACCTGTGGGAATAGCGGCGATCATTACCAAGGCCACCGATCTCCTCTGTGAAGCAGCGTCCCCGGAAACCCTCTACGAAGCAGCCCAAGACGTCCATCCACATAGCGTGACGTTGGAAAACCTTGAGGATATTGAGTGCCCGGATTGCCGCCGTGTCGCGGAAGAACGTCTGCGCCATAGCCCCTTAGAACCCGACAGCCCCACAGACAGCTTGCCGTTCTAACGACCTGAACGGCGATGTAAGCCGTTCCAGCCCTTATACTTTCGTTTATCCCATGCGTATCCCGTGCGCCGTAGAACCCCGCCGTTCAGGGTGGAGATGTGAGGCGCTTACCCCCCGTCAGGAGTCGCTCTGGAGTGAGTTGTTTCTCAAAATGCCAGTGAATGATCGTAGGCGATAAATGCCCAATAGCCGAAGCATGAAGCTGCCCCCCCCCGGACGCAACGAAATCCATCTCGAAATCGGCAGAGACCACCGAAAAATATCTCGCGGATCTTATACATTGCCTTCGTGAAGTTGTGTAGACAGTTTGCCGATATTCGGTGACGAAAACCTAACGAACGTGACGGGCCTCAATTGAGATGCCCGCAAGAGCCGTAGAGTAGTTGGACTGCCGCTCCCCTTTTCGTCCTTTCTGGTAGACAGTGCCTCAGTAAGCCCCCTTGTCGATCTGAAGAGTCTCTAAAATTCCGTACAACTGATTTTCCCGATTACGGCTTCAGACGGCTACTCTACCGATAATCAAAGAATACATCGAGGACGTCTTAGGTATTTCGAGAAACGTGACAGCTGCATTTTTATGAATGAACCCCTCCTCGACGGTTGTCTTACCGGGAAGGAGTCAATCAGTTCAGTATGGCGGAATTTGATGTTATAGCAAGTTGGTACTTACATATTTTAGCACACTACCGCGATGAATGATGAATGATGCAGATCAGAAATTTTCGATATCCTCACTATAGAAAGAAATACGAGAAGAATTTGATTTCTGATAATTTATGCAGTATTATTAATCTGGTTCCTTCGTAATCCCAATTCCATGCTTGGAGGGGAATGCATCAATGAACATCAAGAACAAGGCGTGGGCTGCCGTCGCATTTGTTGTATCCATTGCTCTAACGGGTTGTGGAGCCAGTACCGCTAGCAGCCATGGTAGTTCGGGTAGCAGCACCAGCAATCGTCAATACATCATTGGTGCGGACTTTCCGTTGTCTGGCATCAATGCGGTATACGGCCAAATCTTTAGCGAGGCCACGAAACTGGCACAAACGCAAGTCGTTTCGTCTCTTCATTTGCTACCTAATCTTAAAATTGACTACGTGGACAGTCAGGCATTACCTCAGCCAGCGGTGGTGGGGTGGCAGAAACTCGTTAGCGTGGATCGTGTTCCTTACGTGCTGTCAGCCTTTTCCGGCGTCACCACGGCACTTGGACCCTTGGCCACCCGCGATCAGGTTGTGCAAGTTAATGGCGGCGGTGTGAGTCCTAATCTAGGTCAACTCGGTGCATATACGCTCAACGACATTCCTCTGATTTCCGACGAGATTAAGACGATGTTACCTTACCTAAACAAGCAGAACATCAAGAGTATGGATATCGTGTACACTGACGACTCGTTAGGAATTCCGTCAAACAAGCTGATTAAAAAAGTGTGGTCTGGTCTCGGAGGGACTGTGCCCGCGTCGTACGAGATTGCCCCCACTGACGACAGCTTTACCAGCCTGGCCTCACAAATTGCTAGCGGGAATCCAGATGCAGTTTATCTGGTCACCTATGGCAACCAAGACACGACACTCATCACACAGTTGCGGAATCAAGGATACACGGGCAAAATCGTGAGCTACTCCGGCTTGGACTTCCCCGGAGCCATCTCTCTCAAGCAGGCCCAAGGGGCGCTGTTTACCAGTGAGCGGGTGAACTTCAACGCGAGCGATAAAATTACCCAAACCTTTGTCAAGGGGTTCAAAAAAGCGTATCACACCATGCCGGAATATTATCAGGCCAACTACTACAACGCGGTGCTTATCTATGCGGACGCGGTAGCATACATCAATAAGCATCATGAGACGTACAACGGAAGCAACATTCTAGCGGCAATTCATGCGATTAAAACGTTTCACGTTGTGGGAACCAACGTCACCTTCCGCAAAAACGGCACGGTGTCGATGCCCATCGAAATAAACGAGATTAAAAACGATAGTACCGTCGTAATTAAAAACTAAGCAGGGGGCGATCAACCAATGGTGGCGGAGCTCGCAGTCCAGGGCTTGGCCATGGGGGCGGTCTACGCTTTGGTGGCCGTCGGGTTTGCGTTGATTTTCGGAACCACCAAAACGTTCCATTTTGCGCACGGCGCAACCTATGCGCTGTCAGCCTACGCATTTGTTGGGATTACCGCGTTGGTGCATAACGTGATACTAGGCATAGTGGGTGCCGTCTTGTCTGCATGTATCTTCGGGGTAGGACTTGATCGGTGGGTCTATCAACCTATGCGGCGTAAAACAGCCGCTTCGTTCTTGACTATTTTCGTCGCTTCCATGGGGGCCCTCTATGTAGTCGAAAACGCCATTGGGTTGATTGCCGGAACCACACCGTTTATTCGCAGTTCCGCAATAACAGTCACTCACAAAGTACTTGGTTTGTCTTTGCCAGCCATCGACGGGGTGGCCGTGGGTGTGGCTTTGATTGTTTTTATCGGATTAACATGGTTTTTGAACCGGACGACAATTGGACGTGGACTTCGGGCACTGGGGGATGATCCCGATTTAGTTGCAGTGGTCGGCGGTTCGCTGTCACATTTTTATCTGTGGGCTTTTGCGATTGGATCAGCGCTCGCTGTACCCGCTGCCGTACTGTCGGTGTACATAATCGGCGGGCAACCCAACATGGGTGATACCATCATCGATATCGCGGTGGCGGCAACGATCGTAGGTGGCGTTGGCAGTTTACCCGGTGCGGCGATCGGTGCTCTACTCCTGGGGATGGCACAGACCCTGACGTTGGCAGTCTTGCCATCGATCTGGCAAAACGCTGTCGGGTTCGGACTCTTGTTCTTGGTGATTGTGCTGCGACCGCAAGGGATCATGGCACCCCTAAATCGTCGCAAGGCGTGAGACCCACGTTACTGGAGGTGCATTTAGATTGGGAGGCTACGTCGGAGAACTATTGGCCGTGACGCTCATCGCAGTTATTTTGGCTTCATCGCTCAACCTGATGGTCGGATATGCGCGGATTTATTCGTTGGCCCACGCCTCAATGTACGGTATTGGGGCTTACACGGGAGCACTCATCGCCATACATTATACGCCTAATGTATTCGTAGTGTGTGGAAGCGCACTGCTGGCGGGCGCTATTGGCGGGACCATCCTCGCGGGTTTGGCAATTCGTATCCGCTTCGAGTATTTCTTGGTGGCGTCCATTGGCTTTCAGATCATTATGCAAGATCTATTTAACAATTTAGGAGTGACCGGGGGATCGGGCGGTCTCTCGGTGCCAGCGTTAACCTTATTTGGAATCCAACTCACCAGCAGCAATGAATCTATAGCAGTGTTGGCCATCGTGACCGCGATCGCATTGGGGGTGGCCTGGATGGTGCGCCATTCACCATGGGGACGTGCCATTATTGCGGGCGGTGACGACGAAGTGGCGGCATCAGCATTTGGGATGCGCACACACGATGGCCGATTCAGCGCGTCGGCGATTGCAGGAGCACTCGCCGGAGTGGCTGGAGCGATGTACGCCTACCAAATGGCATATATCAATTCTACAACCTTTGCCTTGAATGAATCTGTGGTTATCATGGCAATGGTCATCATTGGGGGTGCCGGCACTTTTGTGGGCCCGATCATTGGTGCAGTGATTGTAACCGTAATTCCCGAACTGTTGGGATTTTTTGTAGTCAATCCGACCGATAGCGGATTGCTGCAGACCTTACTTTACGGGCTCATCTTGGTTATCATGATGCGCTTTCAACCGGCTGGGCTGGCAGGGTTTTTTAGACGGTCAGGTCCACCCAGGGAAACACCGGGTATTGAATCCGACACGGCTACCAAACAGGAGAGCGCACTATGACCGAAAACGGCTTGGTGGTATCCCATGTCTATAAATCGTACGGAGCCATTAACGTCATCAATGACTTAAGCTTCACCGTTAAAGAGCATTCCATTACTGCCCTTGTCGGGCCTAATGGAGCAGGCAAAACCACCGTGTTCAATTTGATTACCGGAACGGACCCACTGGATTCGGGTATGGTCAGCTGGAAGGGAACTGTACTGACAGGGTTGAAACCTTATGTAATCGCTCGACATGGCGTAGCGCGTACCTATCAGGATCTTCGATTGTTTGGCTCCATGACCGTGCGGGAAAACGTACAGGTCGTCATGGAAACAAGTTTCAAAGACGGATTCGGACATCGAAAAAAAATGATCCGCGAGCGAACCGACAGCATTTTAAAGTCAGTTGGACTTCTGGGCGTGGGAAGCCGTCGGGTCGAGGAATTATCTTATGCGGAAAAGAAGTTTCTCAGTTTAGCACGACTTTTAGCGACAACCGCCGATTTGCTACTGTTGGACGAACCAGCGTCCGGATTAGACTCAACGTCTCAGGGGGATTTTGTGACGTTTGTTAGGTCGTTGCCGACCCATGCAAAGACAGTATGCCTAGTGGAACACAACCTGGAGCTGGTTCGCAATTTGGCTGAAGAAGTCATCTTTATGGACTCGGGCTATGCGCTGCGCAAGGGAAGACCTGAGGATATTATGAAGGATCCAGAACTTGGTGCCATTTATTTTGGAGGGGTTCATGAAGATGAATAGCATTCCGTCTAAGAATTATTCTTTCAAACCCACCGACTATTCTATCAGTATTGATATTAAGGAGGCTTTTTACGGTCGTCGGCTGGTGTTATCCGATATAGAAATCGAGGTTCGCCGAGGCCATGCCGTGGGATTGTTTGGTCATAACGGGGCAGGTAAATCCACTATTTTGAACACGGCGTTTGGTCGGCTAAGCCGATGGAATGGCCAAGTGATCATCGATGGGCAACCTTTACCACGTTTTGGCCCCGAGACCCGCGTGCGTTCTGGAATCGTACTCGTTCCACAAGGACGGGGGGTCTTCCCATCATTGACCGTGGAGGAGAATTTTGCGGTGGCCTGGTCGGCAGCCAAACGCCGAGGCCCTATGGATCGTCAGGCACTAGAGCGTATCTACGACCTTATGCCGGTTATTCGGGACAAATGGAAAGAGCGGGCCGGCAACCTTTCCGGTGGTCAGCAGCAGTTTCTCTCAATCGGGCGAGCGCTCCTGCAAGGGCCCTCGTTTCTATTGCTCGATGAGCCCAGCGTAGGCTTGGCCCCCAAATTGGTCGAAGATATGTTGAAGATGGTCAAGGAAGTCAGTCAAGCAAGCAATGTCGGCGTCCTTTTGGTGGAACAAAATATCAACCAGGCCTTAAACGTCTGTGAACGTGCATACGTGGTGCGGTCGGGGCGTATTGTTGCTCATGCGTCAAGCGAGGAGTTGTCGCAATCCGACATCTTGTGGGGCCTATTCTAGGGGGTGATACTGTGGCAGAATGGCAATCGTTTTTTCATGAATTTGCGCGAAAGACAGCTCATGTGAAATCATCAGTGGCGGTAATCGAATCTGACACTCACAACCAAACTACATTTGAAGGATTACTGTTGCAATCTCAGGCTGTCGCTTCCCTATTGGCGAGCGATTATAACCTAAAGGCAGGGGATATTCTCGCCGTTTGGGTGCCCAATAGCATTGCCGGGTTGGTAGCTCAATTGGCTGCATCTTTGCTGAATGTGAAGATTTTGGCACTCAATACGCGCTATCAAGCGGATGAATTGCGCGAGGTATTTTTCCAGGCACCCCCTAAAGCGATACTTTATGACGGGCAATTCATGAATGGCCGACTTGCTCAAGTACTAAAGAATATGTCCGGATTATGCGGACCCTGTGTTGATGTGCGTGACGACTCAGTGTTTCGTAGGGGATGGTCACTTCCCGACAGTGAGGGCGAGTTTGACCCGTCCGAGCAGATTTTGAATGTGTTCGTGACTTCTGGAACGACGTCAACTCCGAAATTGGTCGCCCATACGCAAGCAAGTGTTACGTCCCGATGTGTCCATGCAGGCGTTTCACTTGAGTGGAATCCCCAGCGCCGCCTTTTGGGGGTTCTGCCATTATGCGGTGTGTTCGGATTCAATAGTGCCTGGGGAATGTTGTTTAGCGGCGGTACCGTGGTTACGATGCGGAAGTTCGATGAAGGTGAAGCTCTTAGAGGGATCGAGCGGGAAGAAATTACAGACTTGGTTGGCAGCGACACCATGTTTTGGCGTTTAATTCATAGCGAGGGTGCTGAACGGTCCATGCGTACGATTCAGGCGGGGACATTCGCCAACTTTACTGGACGGGCAGGCGAGTTGATTCGGCTGTATGAAGAGAAACTTGGGGTGAAGTTGGTGCAGCCCTACGGTTCGTCGGAGTTGCAGGCTCTGATGTCACAATGGCGACCCGACGAGTCATTGGAGGTGAGACAGTATGGCGGGGGCCATCTCTTAACGTCAGGCATTCAAATCCGAGTGGTGGACGTAGACACGGGGGAGACGTTAGGATTTGGGAAACCCGGAGAAGTTCAGGCCAAAGGGCGCGAGATGTTTTCAGAATATCTCGGGAACCCAGACAAAACCCGAGAAGTGATGACGCACGACGGTTGGTTTAAGACCGGCGACATGGGTTCGCTACGGGAGGATGGAAGTTTTATCTTTTATTCCCGTATCAAGGATGGGTTGCGTTTAGGCGGATTTCTCGTTGACCCGGGTGAGATTGAGTCCCATTTGACTGGGTTGGCGGGAATTCTTGACGCCCAAGTGGTGGGCGTCAAGGACCCGAATCTAGGTGACGTAGCGGTGGCCTTTGTACGTGTGAAATCACGCGACGCATTCGACGAAAATCTCGTCCGAAAGGAACTACAGAATCGCGTAGCCTCGTATAAGGTTCCCAGGTATGTCCGCGTGGTGGACGAATTCCCGATGACAGCCGCCGGGACCAACGGGGAAAAAATCCAGAAAGCGGTCTTGAGGCGGATGGGAGAGGAAGCCGTAGAGGAACGACAAGGGCACATTGGTGCTCGAAGGATCATCATTGAACAGTTTGGCGGTCCCGAAGTATTAGTCAATCGGCTTGGCAAAAAGCCGATCCCAGGGCCGACGGAGGTGGTGTTAAAGATTCAAGCGGCTGGCGTGTGCCGCCACGATCTTCTTACACGATCGGGGGCCTTTCCCAATGTCAAGTTACCCGTGGTTTTAGGTCACCAAGGGGCGGGTGTGGTCGAAGCGGTGGGATCGAGCGTCTCGACATTGAAGGTGGGGCAACGGGCCATGACGCTGATCTATGCAGGTTGCGGTACGTGCGATGCGTGTGAACGCGGTGAGGAAATGTTGTGCCGTTCGCGTCCCCGATTTCTCGGTGAGGACTTCGACGGGGTCTACCAGGATTATGTCCTGGTGCCGGAATCCTTAGTCATCCCCCTACCCGATTCCGTCGCAATGGAGACGGCGGCGGTCCTCACTTGCACCGTCGGCACCGCCTATCATGCGATCGTGACGCGGGGAAGGCTTAAGCCCGGGGAAACGGTGGTGATTACGGGGGCAAGCGGAGGGGTTGGATCTCAAACCGTTTTGATTGCCAAAGCCCATCAGGCTCGCGTCATTGCGCTGACGTCTAGTTCTTCTAAGGCGGCCTATTTAAAGAATCTGGGTGCTGACGATATCATTGTTGCCAAAACACAAGAATTCGCGAACGAGGTGAAGACGCTAACCCGCGGGATGGGTGCCGACATGGTTATCGACATCGTGGGAGCGCGAACCATCTCGCAAAGTCTACGTGCGCTGAAGTTTGGTGGGCGCATGGTCGTGGTGGGCAATGTCGATGGTGGACGCACCGAACTTAATCCGGCCCTGTTGATTCTCAAAGAAGTGAGCATCATCGGGACAAAATCCGTAACACGTCGAGAGATGGAGGAGCTGCTGGATTTGGTTCGAAACGGCACCCTTGTGGTCCCAGACCCGGAAGTTATGGAGTTTGAGCAGGCGCGGGAAGCGCATCAGAAAATGGAAGAGGGTAAGAGCGTTGGGCGGATCGTTCTGAAACTGTAATACACAGCGGAACGCCTTGTTGGAGGGACAACGCATGAAGAAGGAAACTGAGTTCTGATATTCCCCGAAGTACACGGCTGACCAAACGATCATGAAAGGGCCTAATTTGCCAAGTGAGATTCCATCTCAAGTGAACCTCGGAAATATGACATTTCTTAAAATTTACGTCATAAGCTCACGTGGGGTTCTAAGAATCACAATGAGTGTTGGGCGGATTGCACCAACAAGTTTTAGTTTTTTGGGTTATGGTTTAACGATTCAGTTCTGCTCCCCATGAACCCTTTTGTTTCAGGATTAGAGCGTCGAATGAGTCATCGTCCACCATCTGAATCAGTCTCATTCTCTTCCCTTCATTCGTCCCATTCGGCGCAGACCTGATTTCCTCGTCGGGTCCCCCTATGGGCGACGAGAAAAGAAGGAAACGCGGAGGTCCCCTGCAACAATCCAATTAATTATTGCAGGGCGCCTTGGTAATGTAATTTGGAAGGAAGTCAGAGTATCACCCCAAAGTCCTCTTACCACGCAAGGTTGTTCACTGGCTATGCCCCGGAGCGCGAGGGTGAAAAGTATCCGAACACCCGAAAAAGCCATTGCCCCGCCCCCTCATGGGGCGTTTCCCCAGAATTCAGCCCAAACCCGGGCCCCAGTAATCGTAGCCGCCAGCGCCATCGATCACCTGAGGATTGGGCAGAGCAGGGAGACAAAGAGGTGGCGTCCTTTCACCCAGCCCCAATCGCACTCTACCTCTGGGGAGGCTTGTGTAATTCGAATATCTCGCTTTCTCATCATGACGATCACTGCTTGGACTTCACAGCAGCCGGCGAAATCTGTCTGAGGGAATGGGTAAGGGAGCGAACAAGCCACCCTCGGGCTTTCTCACTCTCAAATTTCCGTTATTCGATAAAGAGTTGTGAATTCGGTAATTGTCATCCGTGCTCGGTATAGAATGACTCTCCTCATCCTCTCCCATTCTTTTTCAGCTTCCGACGACAATTCTCGCCAGAGTCACGATTGCCCGCGCCCTCCATTTTTCACCTCAGGTGAAAACGGCACAAAGGTACGTAGTACTTAAACATCTCTTTTTCCGGTCTGACAGCGAAACACGATGCTTGTAGCCATTTACCGGTCCTGCGGCGAATCCGTACTGCCGGCATCCCCATCTGTCAGGTGAAGCGTGGCTTCCTTCTCGGTATTCAACCACAGCTGGGGGGCAAGAGGTTGGCGCCCTTCCTCCAGAATATGACCAACCAGTCCGACGGCTCGCGCCATCACGCCCAGTCCGCGGCATACTGTCCACCCTATTCCCATTTCACTGGCAATGGCGCCGATGGCGCCAGTCACGTTAACCGGCAAAGTTTTTCCTAAGCGCTCAGACGCGCGTTCGGCAACTCTTTTCATGAGTCCAACATAGGGGCCTTCATACCCCGTACTTTGCGCGAGATCAAATAGGCGCTCTGAGCGGGGGTCTACTGGTTTGTGGATCGGATGACCAATGCCGGGAATATTGCGGTGGTTTTGAATGTGTTGTTCCACCAATTGCGTTGCCGTCTGGTCCAAGTCATGAGTTAATGGCTGGTCCGCTAAAGCCTCTTGCAGCATCTTAGCCGATCCTTCAATGGTCCCCACAAACACATTGCCCAGTCCCAAAAGACCCGCCGCTACGGCTCCTTGCAAGGATTCCGGCGCGCCCATGATGGTGAGGCGGGTTGCGAGAGCACTGGGGGTAATCCCATGTTCTACTAAACTGACCAAGAGCGCATTAAACATGACCGATTCGGCTGGAGATGGCAATCGATCCATGATCTCGAGAAAAGCCATGTCACCGAAATTGATATGGCCCAACAATGTCTTCGGAAGATCAAAACCTTTGACAACCACCTTGTCTGGCGTGCTCCATGCGATATCGGAACGTAAGGTTGTAGATTTTTTCATCGTGACGCTCCTTTTCTTGTCCATGTCCTTGCGTGCCGCACTTTCATCGACACAATGTCGAACCACCGGCCAACGGTTTTCTCGTTCCGGACCCCCGATAGATCCGAAATCAATCTCCAGTGTGTCTCCCGTCTTGCTCGGATAGCACAACAAGGTACTTTCCTACCCTCAGCCCCATCCTACCCGGTTGACCCGCGAAGGAGAGTCGAGCCTGTTATCGAAAGCCGGTTAATTAGGCACTAAATCAAAGAGAAGAAGGTGTCTAAGGGAACCGTACGGAAAATCCGTTACACTGGCCCGGACCACTCTTTGGGTCATTCGGCCAGCGAAACCCGAAGAGTGGAACAAGACGTTTTGAAATTCGTATTTTACCCGATGTTATCCACTCCTTCCCCATCTTCCTTTGTCCACGGTTACGAAACGATAAACCTAGCTGCTTTTGAATGCCGTTGGCCTCTCTTGCGCCGTGTCGCCGTAATCCAACCCAAACTCTTTCATTAACCACTTCTGATGGTAGGACTCAGAGCCGGCACGCCAGCCACTTGTCCAGGCGTTCTTTAGAAAGTAGTGCAGGGGCAAGGATGTCGTAAACCCAATTCCACCATGCAGTTGAATCGCACTCTCCGCCGCATGGCGGTAGACGCGGCCCATTTCAATCGCGGCCATGTGAGACCACCGTCTTTGCATGGCGCGGTCATCACTCCCTGCCGCCGCGTATACAAGGCTTCCTGCGTGTTCGAGTTCGATGAAGAGATCGCTCACCTTATGTTTTAAGGCCTGAAACGATCCAATAGTCCGACCGAATTGCTGCCGAGTCTTCAAATAGTCCACGGTCATATCCAGAACCCTTTGTGCCGCGCCGTACATGGCCATACTGACCAAATCGGAACCGTTTGCGAGAAGGTTCTCATATTGTTCGAAGGACAGGATCGTTAAGAGCTTGGCTTTAACCTGGTCAAATCTTACGAAGGCTCCTCTCCACAGGGGGTCCATGCTGCTTACAGTCGAGAGCGTTATTCCCGGCAGATCGGGGGAGATTTCTAAAATATCCACGGCATCTGAGTTGGGTACCGCCACCAACCAGAGATCGGTGTGCTCGACAAAAGAAAACCGGGAAATCTGTCCGCGCAAACGCTGTTCCTCATGGGAGTACCACAACTCGGAAGCTTCCCCTAGCGGCGGAAAAAAGATTGTAGCCAGTTGATGGGCTTGAATGAAAGATTCCCATTGGCCGTCCTTTGTGTCGGGTACATCGAGCAGCATTTCGATCGCCCACAGGTGCTCGAGCCATGGGCCCGGAACAAGTTCGCTGCCGGCAGCTTCTGCGATGAGTCCGGCCTGAAAGCGGGTTCCGGCGGAACCTCCGCGGATTTCCGGTACCATGATGCCAAAAAGCCCGACATCCCCCATCTTTCGATACAAATCACGGGACAACTCTTCGTGACTTGCCCGTTGTAACAACGGGCACTCCGTACCGAAAAACTTTTGCGCCAATTGACGAATTTCCGTGTCCTGTTCCGAAAGCGAAAAGTTCATTGATTTTCTCCTTCCCCTATCGCGGCAGTCCCAATCCCCGTTCAGCAATAATGTTTCGCAGAATTTCGTTGGTGCCTGCGTAAATGCTCTCCGCCCGTGATGAAAGATATGCGTAAGCCCAGTCCGGCGTCACCCGCCCATCACCTAACACAAAGGCCTTCTCCCCCAAAATCGACAGCGCTAATGACGTCAGTCTCTGGTGAGTTTCGCTCCAAAAAATCTTGCTGGCATTGTTCTCGGGACCGGGAATCCGTCCGTCCTCCAGTGCTGCAATGTGCCGTAACACGGCCAAACGAAGGGATGTGACGGATATGGTAATCTGCAACAACTCTTCTAGCAATCCCGCTGTCATTTCCCGTCTATGTTCCCGAGCATAGTTCAGCAACTGGTCGAGTTCCCAGGTCAAGCGCACTTGGCGCGTGATAAAATTGGTGCTCCGTTCGAAACTCAGGGCAGTCATAGCCACCTCCCATCCCCCGTCTACCTCGCCGATTACATTGTCTTCCGGAACGAGTACGTCAGTGAAAAAGACTTCGTTGAATTCATGGGACCCGTTAATCTGGGGGATGGGACGCACCTCTACCCCATCTTGTTTCATGTTCACCATCAGTGCCGTGATGCCCCGGTGTCGTGGCTTGTCCAAGGAGGTTCGGGCCAAAAGGAAACAGTAGTCCGCATATTGCCCCAAAGTCGTCCAGATTTTCTGGCCGTTGACGTCGAAGTGATTCCCTGATCTAGTGGCTCGAGTGCTCAGTTGAGCCAAATCGGATCCGGCATTGGGTTCGGAGAACCCTTGACACCAAATTTCTTCACTGGACAGCATTTTGGGCAGGTACCGTGCTTTTTGTTTCGGGGTTCCAAAGCGCATCAAGGTCGGTCCGACGATTCCGATGGCTAGGCGGTTAAAAATCTCAGGCGCTCCCGCCGAAGCGGCTTCTTCGGCAAATATGAGTTGTTCGTAGAGTCGTCCTGCCCGCCCTCCATATTCTTTGGGCCAAGTGAGCCCGGCCCATCCATGTTGGTACAACAACTGATCAAAGCGCTTCCGGCGAGCGTACTCCCCCTGAGAATTGGAAATGGCACCGGGTTCGTTTTGGCCCTGAACTTCGGGCACATAACGGGCAAGCCATGCTCTCAGTTCCTCTCGAAAATGCTGCTCTTCGGGCGTCTCATTTAATTCCATCGACTCTCATCCTTTCTTCCCTTCTTTATTGCCACTCAAGCTTTCGAGTCCTTCATCGGCGTCATGGGCCTGCCACGGGCGATTCTTGATGAATATCCCTATTTTTGGCCCACAGCGCGATCTTCGTGCCTTTTGTTTCCGCCTAGAACGGGTCCTGTCCTTGAAGTGTCTGAGTAAAGAATAACCAACGCTCTATCCGATATCGTCTGGGTTTGTGATAACAAGAGACGCTGACGTTGCCAACGGGGATTCTATCTCTCACAACACAAAGCCCATGATTACTTGGACGGCTCAAAGTGCGCGGTGTGGTGAGCGATAAATCGCCGCATCCAGGACCACGGGCCCTTGGGAAGTGAGGCGCACCGGGTTCAGTTCCAGCTCTGTGATCATACCAGTTTGGATCAGGTGAGCCCCCAGATTGCCGATTCGGGCGATCACTTCGCCGGCACGGCGGAGATCATTCATTCCTTGGCCCCGGGCTCCTCTCAGAATCGGTGCCGATTGCAAGGACATCAAACCGTCATAAACCATGGCCGGGGAAACCCCGACCAACTCGGTGCGAAGGTCATGAAAAATCTCGGCCCATATTCCCCCTAAGCCATAAACCAACAAAGGGCCGAACACGGGATCTTGGCGAACACTGACCAGAATTTCAACCCCCGGTTCAATCATCTCCTCAAGTAATATGGACAGTTCGGGGAAGGTGCGATCGGTTCCAAGCCGCATTAAGCGGTTGAACTCTGTTTCGACCGCTTGGGCCGATGCGACATTGAAACTCAGTGCGTGAATATCCGTCTTGTGCATCAGAGTGGGAGACTGCAATTTCATCACCACCGGATATCCTAGCCTTTCGGCCTTTTGCATGGCATCGGTAGCGGAGGTGACTCGATATCCCCGGGGAATCAGTATGTGATAGTTCCGAAGCCACTGTTTAATGTCATACTCCGTAAACCCCTTCCATTGTCCTGACTCCGGTTCTAGAGCACTCTCGTCATAAATCTCTTTTTTGTTCCCCAGTGAGGGTAGAGCGGCTAATCGCGCAATCAGTCGGATTCCTAAGGTCGCGTCTTCAATCAGGACAGTCCCCAACTCCCGCAACTGCCGCCGGATCTCTGCCGTGGGCAATCCCACCAAATACAAGGGCATGCGTGTCTGGTGTCTGACATGTCGGAGAGCATTCAAGACCACCTCCATCAGTGAAGGTGCCGCAATGACATGGCTTAAGAAAATCGCCATAGCGTCAAACTGGCGAGTTTCCACCATGAGATTCAGCGAATACTCCAGCAACCCGGGCTCATTGATCATCTGTGCCGTAAAGTCGACGGGGTTGTCGGGGGCCGCGAAGGGCACTCGGGTTCGAATTTGCCGGCTCACGGAGTCCGGGGTTTTGGGGACGTCGAGACCCGCTTTGTAAGCGGCATCCGCCATTAAGATTCCGGCGCCGCCGGAAATTGTGATGATTCCTAGACGATTGCCTTGGGGAAAACTGCCGAGCATAGCTGCCTCAGCCAGATCCAGCATGTCGCGAATGGAATCGACCCGTATGGCACGATGATATCTTAACGCGGCATCAAACGCTTGATCGGAACCAACAACTGACCCGGTGTGGGACATGGCGGCCAACGCCCCTCTCTGACTTTGACCCGCCTTGATAACGATAAGTGTCTTTTGGGCGGCATCGACCTGGTCCAGCGCCCGGCGAAAGCCGTCTGAGTCCCGAACGCCCTCCATGTAGGCCACGATAACAGCTGTGTTGGGGTCATTCGCCCCGTAAGTGATCCAGTCGCTCACGCTTTCGCCCGCTTCATTGCCGGTCGATACCCAAAATCCTACTCCCAAATCCCGTTCTACCGCCAGCCGAAACAGATATGCCCCAAAGGCGCCACTTTGCGTGATTATCGCAATAGGGCCGGGACGAACTTGAATGCCTTCAAATCCGGATGAAAACGTGGCAAAAACCTTGTCAAAGGGATTCACGAACCCCAGGCAATTCGGCCCCAACAAGATGGACCCACGCCCCTCAACTAAGGTTCTCAAGCGATCTTCCGCTACTTCTCCCGCTCCCCCCATTTCTTTGTATCCTGCCGTAAAGACGACGAATCCGGCTGTTTCCAGAGGTGCCCCATCAATTACGCCTTCGACGGCTTTTTGACTCACAGCCACCACGACCAAATCAATTGGAGCCGGAACAGACTCGAGACGGGGATATGCCCTCAAACCCTGAATTTCGTCGTAATGCGGATTGATGGGATAAATTCGGCCGCTATAGCCCGCTGCCAGCGAATAGGCAATGGGACGCCCTCCGATTCTCATGACGTCGGGGCTGGCCCCGACCACGGCGATGGAGCGGGGGCGAAGGAAACGCTCGAGCTTTTCACGCATCATGAGGCGCATCTTCTTTCCGCCGAACCATCGTGGTCAAAATGCCATCCTGGACGATTTCGTTGCGCTGATTCACAACCGACACTCGTCGGCGCAAGATTCCCCGCAACCCGTCTCGAGTTGTTCGCATGCTTTCAATTTGTAAGTGGACCTTGATGGTATCTCCAAAGAAAATTGGCCTCTTAAAATCCCATTGTTCGATACTCAGGAAGGCCAGCACGGTGCCGTCAAAAATTCCCAAACGTGCCATTAATCCGGTCGCCATGCTGAGTGCCAAAAGACCGTGGGCAATAGGTTGGCCAAACGGCGTGCCCGCCGCGAACACCCGGTCCGTATGAAGCGGATTAAAGTCCCCGGACAATTGAGCAAATTCAACCACGTCGGTTTCCGTGACCGTTCGCCCCGGCGTCTCCCATTCGTCACCGACATGGAAATCTTCATAATATAGTCCCACCTGCACACTTCCTTTCTCGTTGGCAACAATAAGACCTTCACATAAACTTCACATAAATTGTTGACGTTCAGCAAAGCCGTGCTGCGAGAATGCTCCCCGCCCCCAAATCCCGGCAGGAAGAGGGCACTGGCCAAGGAAGCCTCCATTTCACATACGGTGCCTCACACCCTGTATGACGTAACCAGGCCAAAAGCTATGCCGGACGAAATACCAACAGCATGGACTCATTGGGGTTTTCCCGTCTGAAATCCGCTACGACCGCTGCTCCCACCTCAATCTGGAACGGGTCGCAATCAACAATGTTGCTCAGCATACGCGGCCCCTCTTCCAGCTCTACAATGGCCACCACATAAGGCACGGCAACGTCGGGACCAGGCGCACGCATCGTGATGGTGTAACTATAAATGTGGCCGCGGCTTGACACCGGCTCCCACGTCAAAACCCGGCTCTCGCAGTGAATACAGAAGTTGCGGGGATAGAATTGATAGCGATGGCAGGTGTTGCACCGCTGGATGATCAGCTGCCGTTTCTCAAGACCGTTCCAGAACGGCATTGTCAAAGGGGTCGGTTCAGCAATGGGATGTCCATTCATTGCGCGATCTACTCCTTTCCCAAAACAGTGGTGGATTCGGCGGACAAGACCCCGCCATACGCATGGCACAGCACGATTTCAGGGTTTTTCACCTGCCGGGGTCCACATTCTCCGCGTAGCTGCCGCACGGCTTCAATTACCAGAAAAATGCCAAACATGCCAGGATGACAATAAGACAGTCCGCCCCCTGAGGTGTTCATCGGCATCTCGCCTCCTGGCCCGGTTCGTGAATGACGGAAAAAGAACCTGCCTTCCCCGCGCCGGCAAAAACCGAGATTTTCCACCGCTAAAAGCGGCATCGTTGTAAAGGCGTCATAGATTTCCAAAATGTCGATGTCGTCGTAAGTGACGCCACCGGCGGCCATAGCTTCGGGTCCGGTAATGCTGGCGCCCGTAGTCAGGAGATCATCGATGCCGGGAATCCAATAATGGGCATTGGAGCGGCTGGAAATGCCCAGCACGGACACGGGCCTCTTGGCCAAATCGCGGGCTCGTTTCATACTCGTGACAACAATGGCGCCGCCGCCGTCCGTCACCAGGCAAATATCATCCCGGCGCAATGGCCAGCTAATCCAGGGACTCTTTAAATACTGTTCCATCGTCAAAGGATGCTCATAATGATAGGCCAAGGGATTGAGATTAGCCCACTGGCGCGTTGCTACGGCCACTTCTCCCAGTTCTTCGTCTTCGAGCCCGTAGAGGTGCCGATAGCGCGTCGTGGCAAGCGCATAAGGGCCGATTGGGCTTAACAGCCCATAGGGAACATCGAACTGCCCTCTGGGGCTGCGGGGATCTTCCGGCACACCTCCAATTTTGCGTGTGCGTGCGGATCTTTGTGTACTGCCGTAGGCAATCAAGGCTACCTGACACTGACCGGTTTCCAATGCGGCGATGGCATGCTCGATATGTTGTAGATTGGAGCATCCGCCGACCATGGTCGTATCATTGACGCGAGGCTGGATTCCCAAGTACTCGGCGAGCAATAGACCCGGCATTCGTTCAAAGGGACCAGGCTGGACAAAAACCCCGTCAACGTCGTGAATCTTTAATCCGCAGTCATCCAAAGCCCGTAAGGATGCCTGTACCTGCAAGGACAGTTCGGTGTACTCGGGTCCCACAATGCCGAGATCCGATTCCCCAACCCCGACGACAGCATATTGACCGGATAATCGCGGAGCAATTCCCATGCTTCATCTCTCTTCCTTTCCGGGAGTCTGTTAACCTACACTAAAGGATCATAGGGAAAGATGTCTGTTGTCACTTCCAGCGGTGTAAACTGGTTTTTCCACGTCTGCGGGAGGACTTCGGCCAGTGTCTCCACACTCCAGCCTCCATCTCTGTGAAGCCATCTGATGGGCCTGGGCAGAGAAAACAAGATCACCTCGTGACCCCGGACGCCAAACACCTGGCCCGTGATTTCCCGCCCTTTTTCACTGGCGAGAAATGCCGCCACGGAAGCAATATGATCAGGGCTCATTCGCCTCAATTTTTCCAGACGATCTCTTTGGTCAGGGGTGTCCGGGATGGTACCAATGAGACGTGACCAGGCAAAGGGAGCAATGGCATTCGCCGTTACCCCGTACTTTGCCATCTCCAGGGCTGTGGACCGGGTTAAGCCGACAATGCCCATCTTGGCCGCAGCGTAATTGCTTTGCCCAAAATTACCGATGAGTCCGGAGGTTGAGGTAAAATTAATAAACCGTCCGCCCTTTTGCTGACGAAAGAGCGGGGCTGCGGCCCGCGTCGTGGCAAAAGACCCCTTGAGGTGAACGCCCAAAACCTTGTCCCATTCCTCTTCACTCATGTTAAACACCATCCGGTCGCGAACGATTCCCGCATTGTTGACCACGATGTCTATATGCCCCCAGGTATCGACAGCCTGTTCAACCATTTTTTGAGCTCCCATCATCGTCGACACATCCTCGAAATTCGCCGCTGCTTCCCCTCCCTGGGAGCCGATTTCCTTCACCACCTCTTGCGCCGGGGCCAAATCGGTTCCTTGTCCGTCTGCCTGGCTTCCCAAATCATTCACGACCACCCGTGCTCCCCGCCGTGCAAATTCTAAAGCAATCGACCGTCCTATTCCCCGTCCGGCGCCGGTCACCAACGCAACCTTTCCTTCTAGAACTTGTTCCATATTCGAAATCCTCCTCCGTGTTTCTTTCTTGCCCTGGATTTATGATGTGTCTTAGGGCCCACTGGTCAATAAGAGATTTCTCAAAGACTCTTTCAGCCAATATCCCGTGAGTATTGTTCATCCAAAGTGGGTGCATACCGCGGGCGGTAGCAACCTTGGTAGGTCAAATGAATGGAAATGGACGGTGACAGCATTCCGCCCGGATCGACCGGGACGCGATTTTGGCATTCTTCGACCAGAAGAGGGGACGGATCGCGCCTCGGTAACGCAGGCGTCATAACCGGAGAAAATGCCTGGCCCCTCTTCGAGATGCTGCCAAGAAATGGATGTTCCGGACCCTCGGCCGCGGACGGAATCGCTTCTTTTCTCAAGGGGTGCTCCATTTTGATAACTTGGGCTCCCAATAGAGGCATGATCGTGCGATAAAAGAGGCCAGGCAGACGCCGGGGCAAATCGATAACACGAACGGTTGACAAACTTGCCATGTCATCCCTCCTTTTCCTGCCCCGGCCCATCATCCTGGACAATGGCCAATGCATCGACCACGGCAACGCCCCTTCCCTGCTCAAATACCCGCAAGGGATTAATTTCGAATTCGCTCAGTGTCGGCAGGGTGTTGGGAAGTGTGCCAAGACGCAATAACATGTGATTGAGCGCATCCAAATCTCTCATGATGCCGTCTTTCTCCCCATGAATCCAGGGATAGATATGGAGATGGAGGATTAAGTCGTTGAGGGCCTCCTGTCCCAGCGGCAATAACCCTATTTGCTTATCCGCAACGTACTCGGCATAACTTCCCCCAATGCCCACAATGACGATCCATCCAAAGACCGGGTCCCGTCGCACCCCAGCCAACAAGTCTATGCCTGCCGGTATCATGGGTTGAACCAAATACCGCCGAGGTTGGTCACCGGGTGCTGTCATAGCTGTGAAAGTTTCTTGTAACCGGTCTTCGGTAGCAATATCCAGCTGAACCAACCCATTTACCGATTTGTGACTCACTCCCGGCACAAGACCTTTCAAAACAACCGGATAGCCGACCACTTTGGCAGCCTCTAAAGCCTCCGAAAGCTCGGAGACCTCGATGCTGGGCAATCCCGTAGGGATCGAAGCCTGTTCCAAGACCTTGCGGCTTTGAGATTCGTCGAGGACTCGGGGGATTGTCATGTTGCCGGCATGTTCTACATGGGGTAAGCGATGCTCTGGTTTTGTTCCCAGAAATCTTTGCAGAGTGCGTGCTGCCTCCCTGGCAGATCGAAAAACCGGGACGCCTCCTTGACGTAAGACGCGGTACGCCTCCTCCGACTCGAAATCGGGCGACATGGTCAAAGCGCCCACCGCTTTCGTGGTGTGCCGGGTCAAATTCACTATATGTTTGGCGATCTCGGTGTTAAGCTTCCCCAATCTATAGGGGAAGGGAAAGACAATGGCGTCAAATTGGGAATCACTGGCAAAAATTTCAAGAACTGATTGCACTAACTCAGGCTGCTGAAAAATGGTAGTTGTGACATCTGCCGGATTGTCCGCACTGGCAATTTTGGGCAAGTGTTGGCGCAGTTGAGCAGCCAGGTCAGGTGATAAAGGAGGCACCAATACTCCGGCATCGGCGGCAAGATCCGCCATGAGCGCCCCGGACCCGCCCGAAAACCCGCAAATTCCGAGTCCGCCCCCTCTCTTCGTAGGAATTCCAAATCGCTCCCACCAGGTTACCAGGTCGATTAACTCATCAATGTCGTCGACCCGGATAACGCCACATTGCTTGAAAACCGCCTCGTAGACGGCATCCGCCCCCGTCAATGAGCCGGTGTGAGATTTTGCGGCGAATGCTCCCACAGAAGTACGGCCCAGTTTCAGCACGACCAAAGGCTTGCCGGCATCACGGCATTTTTGTGCGGCGTCGATAAAATCGCGGCCGTCCTGAATCCCTTCAATGACGGCCGCCACAATGCGTGTTCTCGAGTCAGTGGCTAAAAAACGGATAAAGTCAGCCACAGTTAAATCGACCGCGTTTCCCGGAGAAAACCAATAAGTGAATCCGACACCGTGGGCCATGGTATCCAAAATAGCCCGCCCCAAAGCGCCGCCTTGGGTAATTAGACCAATCGAGCCAGGACAAAAAGACTGGAGATCAAAGGCCGGCGAGAATGTGTAGGCCATTTTGTCAGCCACCATCCAGACCCCGGGACAATTGGGTCCATACACCCGCATCGTGGAACGGTCCAGAGCCTTTTTGAGTTCTCTTTCCCGCATCTGACCCTCAGATCCTATTTCCGAAAATCCGGCGGAGAGAATCACGGCAAAGCCGACATTCCTGGCTGCCAATTCTTTGACGGCCGAAACCACCAAAGGAGCAGGGACCGTAATGATCGCCACGTCGATACCCAGGGGAACCGCAGATATCGAGTCCACAACCATTGCTCCCGGAATTGAGGGACGTTTAGGATTCACCGCCCAAATCTCTCCGGCAAATTCGGCTTTGTGAAGTGCCGGAATGATCCGCCCGGAGTTTTTGGCGGGATTGCCGGAAGCTCCCACAACGACGATGACACGAGGCTGCAAAAAACGGTGCCATGCAATGTCCACGTCAAGATTCCTCCTACCTCAATTTAGGCGTGGGGATCACACCATCAGAGACGTCTTCTCCTGATCGATAACGCCCTCTTTGACTCCGATATGCCTTGCCAAGATAGCAAAAGCCAGACTGGCAATAATCATGAGAACGCCGGTACCCGCGAACAACATGCTGCCGCGTCCCAGCGCCAGCAGTGCCCCACCTACCGCGGGAAGCCACAAGAAGGCCGTATTGCCCAGTGCCACAAAGAAGGACATGGCTGTTGCACGAACGTCGGTCGAGTAGGATTCGGAAATGTAGCGCGGATAGCATCCCCACAGACCGTTGCCGAATAATGCGTAACCAATGAGTCCGATGTAGGCCCAACCCACGTTTCCACCGAATGCGGCCAGTCCTAATCCGACACCGCCCAACAGACACCAAATGGCGATAATTAATTTGGCGGGAACATAGTTGGAAAGAAAACCGGTTCCAATTTGCGCCACAAGAGCCACCCAGTTCATGAGAGAAAACAACAAGGCAGCCTCGCCAACCGGTACATGTTTAGCCGTAACCAGATAGGTCACGGTCAAGAGCCCGGTCAGTGGAATTCCAATAAACTCCAAGATGGAAAACACCGTTAAGGTTATGGTTTGTTTTCGGTCCCGTTCACTGAATAAGCGGACCCACTCTACGGACTTCTTCGGGGTGTCGTGGGCCTTGCTGAAAACGGGAGGTTCTCGGAGAAATCGCATGACCAGGAGGATCACCAAAATCGGAAGAAAAGCAAAAAGAAAAAGCGGACGCCAGCCGTAACGGGGAAGAATCAAACTGCCTAATAACCCTGCCAAAGCCAGCCCAATCGGGTACCCGGCCTGCGTCATGCCGATCATTGTGCCACGGCGTTTTGGCGGAGCTTCCTCGGCGACCAAGGTATTGGCAATGGGTCCTTCGGCCAACCCGGCACCCGCCAAAAATCTCACTACGGTAAACTGCCAGAGGGCGGAAACTACCGCCGTCAGTCCACTGAAGAGACCGACTATCAGTAAAATATATTGCACAGTCCGCTTGCGTCCCAGTCTGTCAGCGACTGGTCCTGAGATTAAACCAGCCAAAACGATAGGAACAAAGGACAAGGAGACGGCAAAACCCAGTGCCGCCAAGCTCCATCCGGTACTTTTGGCAATGACCGGAAGAGCCACTCCAATCATCGTCGCATCCATGGAAACTAAAGCGTAAGCAATGAAACCGATCCCGGTCAATATCACGAGATAACGCGCCCGCGGTATTGAACGGCCATTTACGTCAACCAGATCGGTTTGATGCGTTTGGTCCATCGGGATTCTCCTTCCCAGGAACTCTGTCGGAAAACTTGAACACATTACTTTCACGAAATTGGGGTAAAATGCCAAGGCTGTACTAAACCGTGTCGGAGTCTTCTCCGCAGGTTGTACACCTATTATCATGGATATTTTATCTAATATCAAGACAGAAAATTACGGTTTATTTAATTCTTTCTACTATAATTATAATTGGCATTATTTTACATGAGAAAATCCGCCAGAATACCCGCCAGGCCCATGCACAGACATTCTTCAATCTCCCAAAATGATGCCGGAAGTAGCCATGACCCCGTCTTTGCTGATAAGATTTAGGTGGCCGACAATGTGAGTCCACATCGTATCACCCGCAATCATGATCCGCCTTTATCCGACGGTCTTCATTTCCGGTCACTTTCCCGAGTCTTCCACTCGAAATTGCTTGCGTCCCTGTAGGAAGTAATTGGGACTCTGTTAAAGAAAATAGAATAGCGCAGGGGTGGCTGGGAACCGTTATTCACTGTGGCATCACCTTATTATGACCAACTGCAGGCTTTATCCTGAATGCCGTAGCGGTGACATTGATTGTCTGGATAGCCGAACAAAGGCGGACACCGTATGCAGTCACTCGGGGTGTCGAACCCAATATCTGTTGTGCCGTCTACGATTTTCTACGTTTCATGCCATCAATATGTAAGAATTAGAGAAATTTTTCGTGTTTGCCCCTTGGTATCTTTTTTTGATACCTTTTGTATGATGATAAATCTCGTTGATCGTTATCTATCTTCCTCAGTATCGGCGATCTTTACCAACCTGTTCCATGGAACCAGAGAGTGCGTCGCAAAATCACACGACCTAAATCTTCCGGACATTCTGGGGGGCCTTCCCATCTGAGACGTCCACAAATCCGGCCCTGACGCATGAATAAAAGCCCCGTGGGCAAAGGGGGAGCGGGCCCCAGAAACAGATTTTATTGCTAACGGATCTAGGCGCAACACAGAGACGCATGCGCATTCCGTTAGATGAGCCGTTTTGGAATGGCAATCCGTCTTCTACCCTCTGAGGATGCGGCCCATAATTAAGAAACCGTGTACCGCTGCCGCCTTGTAGTCGAATGGACATTGCGACCGCGTTACTATTCATGCTTCAGAAATGCCACATCCGCGGTTCTTTGACAAACACAAGAAGTAGACATTTCACGGCACTACTGTGTTGTCGAGATCCCGAAGACGAATTGTTCGCGTCCCGTTGATCCGGTGGGATGAGGGAGGTCAGCACAATGGAGAGTCTTCTCACAGAACCGTCCTCTCCATGCCGCCTTGTTCAAGTTCAACCGGACGATCTCAAAGTGCCGCATGGAGGCACATCAGATCTTTGACGCATCATGGGAAGCCACGCGACTCACCACCAAAATCTTCATGCTGATCAGGAAAACTTTGGGAACGGTGATAATGCTAGAGTTCGCCCGAGAGATTCTGCCAAAGTTTCGAAGCTAAGGCTTCAGTGAGAATTCAGTGGTTTATTCACCGTAAAGAATTCCGTAATCGTCATCATTGGCACGATTCCTATATTTCCTTATAATGACAAACATAGTAATATTCCCACTATTCCCACCGGTTTCTGGCGTTGGAGAAATATCCGGAGGCAAAAAATTTGCATTACAAGAATGACAAACGGAAAATGCCTATTGACCTCTTGAAGTGCGCATATGGGAACACGAAATGGGTGGAAGGGTTAAAATAGTGGCCTTGCCTGACGTTATTCCCGTTGTAAATCGTATTGTAGACGCCATTGGCCATGTATTGACCGGGAAAGCTCTTAAACCAGAAGCCAGAAAATCAGGTTCAGACAACAGCAGACGATGAAGGATCTCACAACAAAGAAGGGGGCGGCTTTCGTAAGATCGATGTGCTGATCACTTGGCTATTTCCCTTTTCCCGGTGTCTTCTCTTTCACGCGATTCGCTTAAGGATATGGATGCGATCAATTCTTCGCGTTTCGCGGCGTGATACCTTGGGACTGGGCGTTAAGTTGGGTCAACAAGAGGTTACTGTCCCGGACGGTTCGCCAGGGGATAGAGAGTGCACGAACGTTGGAACAATCCGCCCTATCGACCGACATTGCGGCCGGCATCGGATCAAAATTACTTGTGGTCGACCGTAACAACAAGCAACCTGCTGGCTAAGCAACCGCATCAATCCTGGCATCACCATTGATGCGGTTGCAAATACCTCGGGAAGTTGTAAACGTGCGTCAGCCAATAGGCTAATGAAATTTGTCCATGGCAAGAAGGAAAAATCAAATGTATGGAGGTCGATTTAGATGGAAAGGTTGAATCATGTCTGGCATAGCAACGACGAAAACCTGTGGGAAGCGGCTGCGAACGAATATTGGAATATACCGACAGTCAATGCGAAGCGTGCCCTAGAGAAACGCATGGAAATGATCCACCAGTCACGCAATGTCATTCTCAGCTCTCCTACACATTTTTATGAGTTTCTGCGCGACGACTTATATCCATGGAAGTTGGACAGCATGTACATATCCACACAACAAAGGAACCTGAGCCACTATCACATTCCGTTCCGAATGGGCTTGATATAATTCGACAGCGCCTCGCGACGAACCCCTCTACAGTCCGCCAGTTGCAGATCGATGGTTTGCTGAATCAAATGAGCGTCATTGGAGGCATGGGAATATCGGTTGCATCGGGTTGTTTGGCAGTTTTATTTCCTGAACACTTCGGCACGGTCGACCGTTTTTGCCTCAGAGGATTTCTGACGGTGACCGACGACGATTTGACCGATTATTTCAGGGATAACGTTGCGAATCCCGACCCGTTTTTCGACGATTATCGCGACCAACTCCGCCTTCACGTAGCCAAACTTATGATCCTCTTGTATCGCAGGAAGGCGGAGACCCTGAATGCCAACTTCACCACCAACAAATGGACACCCCGACGTGTGGAGATGGTGGTCTGGACTCTCAGGGACTCCTAGTGCCGGAACACGAACGGACTAGCCCCCAGGTAATCGCGGGGAAAGATCCTGTGTTTTTCCTTCATCAGATTTAAGGGTCGTCGAGACAAGGCACGAGAGTAAAGCCGCCAGGATCAATTGCGGAAAATGCAGTCGCTTGCCCGACATTGGGCATCCCTACAGTGCCTCGCGAAATAGACACTGGCGATCTCGCTGTTTTCCATTTCTCATGATTCGTGGACTAATCTTTGCCCTCTTCACCCTCAGTTGTGTGATGGTCTATTCCGCAGTAGGCTCACGCAAGAAGAAGGAAGGCTGGCATGAGAGGAATCCAGCGGCAGGCATCTTCACCGGCAATGGATGCCATCCAGAGGTTGAGTCCGTGGACTTGGCTGTAGTGGGAAATTCCGGCGTAGGCTTTGGTAATCGTTCTGGTCTTCACCGGAATCTCGCGCTACCCCTTGCTGTCTCCGTGCGTTCCGGTGCATTTTAACACTCAAGGTGTTGCCAATGAATGGATGGTCAAGAGCGCTGCCGTGATTTTCGTTCCGGTGTCGATAACAGTCGGTTCCATTTTGTTATTGACGGGAATATTGTGGCTGGTGGTCTCCCGGACGCGCCCGGATCTGGATCCCAGTGACCCCAAAAACTCTGTGACACGCAGCACCGTCTTTAAGCGGCCATGTTCTCGTCTTTGGGCTGTTGGCACTGGGCTGTTGTGATCACCACCGCTCTCGCAGGAATGAGCACCTGGGGCGTCCTGTCTTCTTCCCAACTCCCCCGCATTATTCCTCTCACTCTACTCATCACGCTGGGGACGGTTTTCGCCATCGCGGCCGAAACCGATCAGGAAGGACGACAGGCACCCACGGGTTCAGGGAATAAGCCGGTTATGTGCATTACGACGACGATCGGTACTGGTGTTATGGCATGCTTTACTATAATCCGAATGACCTCAAGATACTGGCGGACAAAAGATTCGGTATCGAATGGAGTGTGAATTTCGCCCGTCCCAGTGTTTGGATGGGACTTGCAGTGCTGATCCTCATTGCACTCTTCCCGGTACTCCTGCATTTAGGAAGTTAAGTTAGGAAGTGTCTCGAATTCCTTCCACCCACCCAAGATCCGGGGCTCTCCAATTCGGATGCCCCGGATCTTGGCCCTTTATGGTCTGCAAGACCTCCCAGCACTCCCCTTCAGAACAATATAGAAACGCCTCAGGAAACAACAGCGTTGACACTCCCCACGCTTAAAGCAAGGGGTTTTACCGCGCATTTGATAAACAATATTAATGATACAAGTACAAATGTCAGGAATATCACAACGATAACCCACCACACCCATTGTTCATCGTTAAGAAGACAACTTCTCTCGAAAGGTTCTCCGCTCGCTCACTGCCGCATCCCATCCCTCTCGCGTTGGTGACTCTGTGGGGAC
>JAJZZP010000027.1 GCA_021797515.1 Bacillota bacterium
CGGCGCATCATCGCCGGCCCTACCTCTGGTATGCCCGATTAGCGCTCGCTGCCATGGTCTCCCACCACGAGGCCTGGATCCGCACCGCCGCGTAAAGCGGCAGTCGACAAGGAGGTGATGATCGACTAACCCATCGTCGCGTATTTTGAGTCGTTTGTCACGACTCGGGCATGGTTTACGAAAAAATGGTGCTCCGAATGCGGGGAATCGCTAACAAGTCTTCGAATCCCACGCGTCAAGGACTTTATGAAAACTCTCCTAATCGGACGAAAATCCGAAGAGGGTCCTGACGTC
Organism: Bacillota bacterium; assembly: GCA_021797515.1. Classification (GTDB taxonomy): domain Bacteria; phylum Bacillota; class Sulfobacillia; order Sulfobacillales; family Sulfobacillaceae; genus Sulfobacillus_C. Next base: position 295 of record JAJZZP010000027.1, read on the forward strand.
CGGATCGAGTTTACCTCAAAATAACGTCCTGCACACGCGGGAATTACCAGGACATGGCTTGTGGCGGAATATTTAGGAATCGTTGTCATACCCCAAAAATGGGTTCGGGTAGTAACCGACCGAAAAGTGCAATAGAGTCCGAAATCCAACCCTAATGCCGCATTCAAGAATACGGTGACGTCGTCGTCCTCTCGATCATTCTACCCCGCACCACGCAAACGGGGCCTCAAAACACGCTTTTCGTACCACATTGCGTGTTTGCACGATGTTTTTCCCTCGCTATTGCACCTGTCGTTCCGCTACTACCGGAAGCCCAGATCCGACCGACGCTAAAGCATCGGAGGCGACCGCGACGAATCCAGCCTTCCAATTACTCAAGGCTGAGCATGCGTAACAGGCTGCCCACCAGGATCAGGGCGGCAACCGTTCGCGGTGCATGATCAGTGTCACTCGCTGTCGACGAAATGGTCTCGAACCAGGTGGGCAAATCGAATATCTTAGTGCTGGTGTTGAGAAAGGTTCTGAACACTACAGGCACCTCCTTCCTGAGCACTTCAATGAGCACTCCGGAAGAGGTGTCTTCGCTATGGGATACCCCAAATTATCCCAATAATTGGACTTCGTGACCCATGGATTCTTCCGCAATTTCCTATGCAAACACGGCTCAAATGGCCCTTATTTTATGAATTTGCTTGAGGAGTTTCTGTAATCTCGACTAGCAACGATCCATCACAAATCCGGATACCCGATTTTTTCAAGTGACATGCATAGCCAACCTATATCTTTTACCTGAACTGATACTTCTCTATTGGGAGGAAAGATTAGCCGCTTCTTTTGCCATCGCCGTGAAAAATTGTCCGATAATGATGTTGGCAACGCCCGACAAGACCCGCTGTCCTACGCCAGCCACAGTGCCGCCAACGTTGGCATCTCCTAGGTAATGAAGGTCTGAGCCGGCATCTATAGGTTCCAACGAAACCGCCATATTGACGTCAACAAATCCGCCAGGACCCTGTCCATGCATGCGAAGACGATATGAGGCGCCTTCCACCATGTCCTCCATCCGCATCTCTCCCTGATATTTACCCTTAATGGCAGCAACACCCATTTCTAATTCGGCTTTATAAACCTTTGGTTCATCGTCTTTCGGTGTCATCGACTTTAATCCGGGCATGGTGCGAACCAGTACTTGGGGATCTGTCAACAAGCGATAGGCATTGGCAGGGCTGGTCGGAATAATTTTATGGCCGTCAAGCTTCATGCGTTTCACATCTCCTTTTGAAATTACTTTACCATCATGGAACATACAGGCCACTTAATACCCAACGGGGGCTCTAAAAAATGAATTCGATGCGGTTCCCATTCCCTCAGATTTACACCGCTCTATCTTAGGGTAACATTGCACGTGACCCCTTGGGAAGGCATCCCGAATGAACTCTCAGATCTTCGGCAAAGTAAAATGCGACAAATACGGTAACCTGCATCGCCCGCTACCGGGATGAAATCTGCGGTGTTAACCAACAGGAGAGTTTAGGCGCGAGCCATGCCAAGGGCCGGTCGTGTGCGACCGGTTTCAAACCCGTATGGGGTGTGGTTCCGGTGTTTAAACGGGCTCGACCACTTGTCCCGCGCATCCTGGCGAGCTTGCGTAGTGCAGTATTAAGTTGGCTAGATTCAGCGATGGGGCCGCATCACGTTTCTAGGCGAAGGCGCGTAATGGGCTCGCAACCCGTCTCTGCTTTTTAACTCCCGTACGCATCCGAGACGAATCCTCCCGCCAGTGCACATCCCGGACCCAATGGACCTTGTTTTCGATGGTCCAATGCAAGCGAATGGCGTCCCATAGCGCTTCCGGTGGGAGGTCGGCCGGGCGGTGGCTACTCCGTCCCACCACGGTTTCCCGTCAGACGTCGCCCGTTTTTAGGATCGTCGTCGTACGTTCTAGACAAAGATTTGTTGGACATGGGGAAAGTTGGCGAACTTATTCAGCGCGGTGCGAATCTGGATGCGTCGATGTTCCAAGCGACCGTGGGTCTTGTTCCATGTCTCGACCGGAGGGGGAAAATTCTAGGGCTCGAGGTCCCGAATATCCTGTTCGAGGATGGCCTGATTGCCTTTGGCAATGAAGACATAGTCGGCTTTTTTGTCCTTCACCAGATAGGTGGCCAGATGTCGCTGCGTGTGCATGGCGTCGGGGGGCGTTTAGGCAATGATCCGTGTGGTGCCGTAAATCACGGCCGACCCCCGGTGCCGCGCCTTGGTGGTGTCAGGTTAAGAGCATGGGATAAGTGCATGGCGCTTGGTTTCCACCGCGCTAAGGCGATGCCGCAGCAGGTCATCGACGCCTGTAGGAAAGCCTTGACGGACGCCGGATTGAAGTCGAACCGCTACACCTTGGAAACCTTGCGGACGACATGCGGTCATCGTGTACTCTCCCCCGGTGTTGGCTCCCCGTCCATCAGGTCGAGTTCTCGAAGCACCTCTTGGGGGTGCTCCCCTAATTCGGCACTAGGTCTGAGTCGGCCAAAACCGAATCTAGCGATATGAAAAGGTTGGCGCACGGCCACGCCCCCACCCGCCAGGTTGTCAATCAATCCTCTGCTACGAACCTGTGCATCCCGGGCCGTGTCATCAATCGGACATAACTCGGCCAAGAGACGATTCTCCCATTACCCCATCCAAATTTCTCGCGCTTCATCCTCGACGTCTTGCGAAGGGATTCTAGGTATCGGGTAAATTCCCCAGTATCCAAAATTCGACGTGAATTAACCGCGTTCCTTCACCTAATGAGGTTCTTGACAAGAACCTCTGGAAAATAGCATGATCGCAGTAATTATATCAATCGATTGATTGAATTTGGTATAAAATCACCGAAGAGGTGAGGTAGACACGTGTTGCATACTGATATCCCAACAACATCGCGGGGCCAATTGACGCGTTCGCAGATAATCCAGGCCGCTTATCATCTCGGCGTAACCAAGGGCCTCGGTGCGCTCCATACTCGGGCAGTGGCTGAGCAGGCCAAGGTTAACATCGCTACCTTGCATTATTACTTTCCCACGAAGCATGATTTGCAAATCGAACTTCTTAAATGGGTTCTGGCTCGCTTCGCAACCACTCCTCAGGATAAGCCCACTACGCTTGCCGACGAACTAAGAGAAGCCGTGAATTGGGTCGATACCGATCCTGAAATGATTGCGCTATGGCATGACTTTTGGAATCTCAGCCGCACCGATGGCGAAGTGCAAAAAATTTTGCACGACCATTTGGTGGACTGGCGATCAGACCTGGCGAACCTACTCCAGCAAAACCCTTCATCTGTGGATGCAACCCTTCTACTGGCCTTAGCCCTTGGTTTGCCCATTGTTGCCGCTACTTTGCCGGAATCATGGACTTCGGAAACCTTGCAGGCGGCCGTGAAAAAATGGATCGTTAATACCACCCCCAATGTAAGGTGATATCAAGTCAACCAAAATAGGAAAGGAGCGTCCTACTTGAACGATTTCCAATCATCGGCCAAACCGCAACCCCAAAATGGTTGGGCACTCGCCGTCATTGTAACCGGAGTTTTAGTGGCCGCTGTAGATACCACCATTGTCATCTTAGCCTTGCCCACGATGATGCGGTCGTTGCATGCCAACTTGTCAGGGATAATCTGGGTAATCATGGCCTACTTGCTGGTCATCACCCTGTTGTCGACTCAGGTTGGCCGTCTTGGCGACATGTTTGGCCGGGTCCGTATGTACGAACTTGGATTTCTGATCTTTGTCCTGGGTTCATTTCTTTGCGGCATCTCAGGCGACGAAAGTGCCCTGATCGGTTTTCGAATTTTGCAAGGAGTGGGTGGAGCCTTAATCAGCGCGAACAGTGGTGCCGTAATTGCTGACACCTTTCCTCCGGAAACCCGCGGCCGCGCCTATGGGTTTAACAGTATTGGATGGAATTTAGGAGCCATCGTGGGAATTTTGCTAGGCGGATTTATTACTACCTACTTTTCCTGGCGCTACATCTTCTTGATTAACGTGCCAATCGGCTTAGCAGCAGTGGTGGTGGCATGGTTCGTCCTCAAAGAACGGGGCCAGCGAGAACCGCGAAAGATGGACTGGTGGGGCATGGGATTACTGGGTTTGGGTCTCTTCCTCGTATTACTGACCATGGTTTACTCCGCTTCCCAGCCCTTGAACAGCCGAATGATCTTGATGTTCGCCACCGGCATTGTATCATTAATCGTATTTGTCGTTGTGGAAACCCGTCAAACCTCGCCCATGCTGCACCTGAAACTGTTTCGCAACCGGATCGTCACTGCCTCTTTACTTGCGGCTTTTTTTCAGTCGTTGGGGAACTTTGCCGTGCTGTTTTTGGTAATTATGTATCTGCAAGGTCTCCGCCAATTAACCCCATTAAACGCATCTTTGCTGTTAGTTCCTGGCTATTTAGTCGGAGGTTTTCTCGGCCCCTTTTCCGGCAGACTGGTCGATAAAGTCGGTTCTGCCATCCCCGCCTCTATTGGGCTTGGTGTTCAAGCAATAGCCTTGTTTTTTTACGCCCATTTGGGACTGCATAACCCGCTATGGTGGGTAACCGGGATCAGCATCATCAACGGCATTGGCGATGCCGGTTTCTTTCCGGCCAACAATGCCGCAGTAATGAAAGGTTCGCCACGCGGCTCCTATGGCATTGCTTCTGGAATGCTCCGTACCTTTGCCAATGTTGGGATGGTACTATCGTTTGCCTCGGCTATGCTCATAGCTGCCACCCAAATCCCTCGTGATTTGGCATTTGCTATCTTCGTGGGCACTACATCTTTAAGGGGCCCTCTTATGGAGGCATTTAACCACGGTATTCACACCGCGTTTTACCTGGCGATTATACTTATGGCAATCGCTGTAATATTTTCGTTATTGCGGGGGGTATCCAACGATACTCAAACGGTTCCGCATCGGCATTAAGAGCCATGGTTCTTCTCGCCTTCGTTTGGGGATTCATCGGGGAAAAGATTGGCTAACTGCTCTTTATGCTGCTGCCACAAATTCCACTGTTGGATTGCAGTCTGACTCGATCGAGTGTACACTTCACGCAACAGGATCTCCATATCGATCCCTACAGACCAGTAAGGTGGGTTCCCCATTCGCCTCAGTAGCAGTGCCGATGCTGGTGGCGTACTAGACGGCTCAATTTCGGGAATCGAATGATGCGGGTATTGCCAAAACAGATGCGGCTCAATCGGCAAGCCGGCAATCGGCGGTTCGTCGGCGGTTTCCGACCCTATCGCCGACTCCAGCAAAGCAGCAAGTCTTGTGGCATCCAATCCATGCATCTCGAGCAATACCATCGGATCGCGGTCAATTTCGTCAGCAAACCGGTACCATACTGCGGCAATGTGTTTACACAATCCCCACCCGGAACATGAACACGAGAAATCAGCACGATATTCCTCAGAAGGCAATACCGAAAGCCCTAACTCGTCAATCAGTGTCAATAACTCACGGGAGAGTTGACCACTTAACAATTGACCCAGAAGCATTGGCACTTTCATGACTTCACCAGCTATCACCCCCAAATCCGCGTCAGTCCACACTGCGAAATATATTGACACCGTATAGGGTCGGACATGGCTGCCCCGAACCTTAGCAGTAATGGTTCCCGGTGTAACCTCCAGAGCCAGCACCCGCCCCTGACGCGCATAGCTTTTGCCCCGGGTCATGCGGCTACCCCACTTCAACTGCTCTAATTCAGCTACCCAAAGTTCGCCCAGCCAGGATGCACCAAACACCCGATTTCGTGAACCGTTAGATATTTTCGCCATGTCATTCCTCTTCCCACTCAGCAGACAACATTAGCAGTTCCCGCAATGCATCTGCGGACAATGCGGTAATCCAGCCTTCGCCACTGCCCACCAACCGCTCGGCCAACGCCAATTTTTCTTCGATAATGAGGTCAATCCGCTCCTCCAGAGTTCCCCGGCAGACAAATTTGTGCACTTCCACATTACGATGCTGTCCAATACGAAATGCCCGGTCCGTGGCTTGGTTTTCCACCGCAGGGTTCCACCATCGATCGTAATGGATGACGTGGTTGGCACGTGTTAAATTGAGGCCGGTACCGCCGGCCTTGAGTGACAGCACAAACAACCGTGGTCCATGCGGATGATTTTGAAAAGCATCGACCATCTCGTCACGCTCAGCTTTTTTGGTGCCGCCGTGAAGAAACAAACAGGGCTGCCCAAATCGCTCCTGAAGATGCTGGACCAACAAATTTCCCATCTCAGCATATTGGGTGAAAATTAGCGCATGATCCTGAACCGCGAGAATCTCTTCCACTAGTTCCTCCAATCGGGTCAGCTTGCCCGAACGTCCAGTAAGCGAGGACCCATCGGATAAAAAATGGGCTGGATGATTTAACACCTGTTTCAGCCGGGTTAACGTCGCTAAAATCAATCCGCTACGAGCCATGCCGTCAACATGCGCCAAGCGTTCTGACATAGAATCCAGTACCGCTTGGTACAACGACGCTTGTTCCCTGGTGATGACGCAATACTCCTTAATTTCAACCTTGTCCGGCAAATCGTCAATAATGGCAGGATCGGTTTTTACCCTTCGCAAAACAAAGGGGCCTGTAATCCGCTTTAATCGGTCTAATTCCGATCCGTCGCTTTTCTGGTTTCCAACATAGCCAAAATCGCGACGAAAACGTTCCAGCGGGCCTAAGAGCCCGGGATTCAAAAAGTCCATCAAGGCCCAAAGTTCTTCGACTCTGTTTTCCACCGGGGTTCCCGTTAGCGCAATGCGATAGTCGGCATGCAAGTTTCTCACCAATTGTGCTTGTTGAGTATAGGGGTTTTTCACATTTTGCGCCTCGTCCAATACCAATCCCAGCCAGCGAACTCCCCCCAGAATAGCCGCATCGTAGCGCAATAACGGATAACTGGTAATAACCAATGCGGCCCGCTGCACTGCCTCGGAAAACGCTTCCCCTTTCAGACGTTTGCTACCGTGGTGCACCCAGATCGGCAGTTCTGGGGTAAATCTTTGCGCTTCGCCCTCCCAATTGCCCACCACCGAGGTAGGACATATCAGCAACACGGGGCGTTTTTGGCCCATCGCATAATCATGGTGAATAAGGGCCAAGGTTTGCACGGTCTTCCCCAACCCCATGTCATCTGCTAAACAACCGCCGATTCCCCATTGATGTAAGAAATTTAGCCAACTGAGCCCCCGTGTTTGGTAAGGCCGCAATGTGCCAATAAATCCCTCTCTAGGCGCAATTTCCTCGACCCGCAGATCTCCCGATAGCCGGCCTATGACTTCTGCCATCCATCCGTCGGTTTCCACTCCCAAAATGGGTACCGACGCATCCTCGCCAAACTGGGGCTCCAGCACCAATCGCAACGCCTCAACAATGGTCAGCCTTTCTGGGGCTCTTTTTAACCGCGACGCTAAGTGCCGGATCTCTCCCGGCTGCAGCTGAATCCATTGTCCGCGAACTTTTACCAACGGTTCTTTTAAGGCCGCTAAATACTGGATCTCCTCAGCGGTTAGTGCCTCATCACCCATGGCCAGGTTCCAATTCACGGCATTTAAATCGCCAATTCCAGGTCCGGTGCCCTTTTCCGTGGTAATGCGAGCTTTGAGGCCAATACGGTTCTTCCGTTTATGCCACCACGACGGCATCAATACCGCAATACCAGCGTCTTGCAATTTCCAAGCATCTTGATCCAAAAAATCCAACAATTGATTGCTATCTAATGTGAACTCGCCAGGCACCGAGGAATCCATCGCCTGTTCCAGCCATGGCACTAAGCGACAAGCCTCCGCCCACCACATAAGAACATCTGCTTTGGCATGCGGCACCGCGTTATCATCGCCAATGGGGCTCACCAGACTAGGATCAACTGCCGGAAACGAAAAAAGTCGGATGGTCCAAGGCCTATCTTGCGTACTTAGCCCTTTATTGTCCTCGCTAGTTGACATCTCTTGTGGGGGGACTTCGTCAACAGGTTCCTCAATTCGCATTAACAAGCGATGAGGCAACTGTTCCCATTTGAGCGCAGCCTTTTCCCAACGCAATAGGGGACCGCGTATGGTACGAGATGATGCCGGTACAACCGGCCTAACGCCCCCTTGAAGATGTTGAATCCAGGCCCCGTAAGGCGGGACCAATACTGACGGAGGCAAAGTTTCGTGAAAATCGTTTCGCACCACGGCATCGACAACCCGTGCTACCATTTGCTGCAAAATGGCGCCGGCTGCCAGGGGCGGTTTTTGCGAAGCTCTTGCATACGCCGGAAGCGCCAAACTTAGCCTTTCGAGAAGATTCCGATCCTGACTTTGAAAAAAGGGCTGCCATATCGCGTGCAGCTGTCCTTCAACCTCCATCATCCCGGGATAAAATTGTTGCCGTGCTACCACACCCAATGCCAACGCATAAGTTCGTGCGAACACCCCCGCCTCTTGCCCCAATGCAATGCCGGAGGACTCCCACCAGGCCACAGAGTCTAGCTTGGCAAACACCGGAGCCCAGACAGTTTCGTTCACCCGCGCCGCATTGACCCGAAAAATTTCGTGGCTGTTTTCCCCTGTGCCCCCCACCGCTTGTGCGCGATCATCTTGCCAAGGAATCCAAAGCGGAATATACCGCAACTGCGGTTCCTCCAATTCCGGAATCAGCCGACCAAGAAGTCGAGCCAAATCGGGAGCGGAAGCTCCTAACACTCGGCCTCGACGCCACCGCGAATTCTCGGCCCAAATCCACCAGTCCCTTTGAAACCACAAGACATGTAGTACTGTATCCACAAATGCCCCCTGATTTGGTCCGTACCCCAAGCAACGATACTTTTCATTGTATCATGCCGACCAAAAAATTAATGGTTGAGCCGCAATTGGGACACTGCTGCTTCGGCCTCATGAAACAATCGCATATTGTCCTGGCGCCGCCTAATGGCAATTCTCCGATACCGAGCCCCCAGTCCTTCGAAATTGGCACAATTTCTCACAATCATTCCTTTTTGATGCATCTGCTGGTCCACGCTACTAGCGATGGCCGCATCCAAAAATCGAATTAGAAAGAAGTTAACGGATGGTGGATATAAGTCCACTAATGGCAATGTGCCCCAGGAATCGGCTATGTAACGCTGTTCACGCGCAAGCCAAGACCAGGTTTTTTCCCGATATTTTTGGTCGCGGTATGAAACCTTTACCGCTTCTTGAGCCAAATGATTTACACTCCATGGATCACGGTCACTTTCCATCTGGCCAATTAATTCTGGGGATGATATTCCGAACCCAAAGCGCAGCCCGGGCAGCGCATACATCTTGGTTGCCGACCGCACCACTAGCACCCGAGTGTCGCGGGAAACCAGCGGAATAGCCGTGTATTCATCTGCTTGGGAAAGAAAATCGATGAAGGATTCGTCCAACAGTATATAGACCCCTCGGTCGTTCCATTGGGATACCGCGTTTTGCCATAATTTTCGAGGCCATGCGGCCCCGGTCGGGTTATGCGGACTATTCAAAACCACCAGATCGCCATCGTGAATGTGTTGATCGATTGCAGACAGGGGCAATTCAAAAGGCCCCGGGGGTCGGACGATGCCACCGGCAAGTGGTATGGAAATCACTTCCGAACCGTACCGCCGCGCGATCGCCGCGTACTCCGCAAATGCTGGGGTGACAACGACGGTGCGCGGTGGGCGCAAGATCCGCATTGCCAACTCCAATATTTCCATTGCCCCATTCCCACAAATGATTTGGTTCGGCTCCACGTGCAAATGATCTGCAAGGACTGCCTTTACCTGGGTATGATGGGAGTCTGGATAGCGGCTGATGCCTCGAAACCCGTGTACCACCGCCCTCCACACTTCCGGTGGCGGCCCCCAAGGATTGATATTGGCGCTAAAATCCATCAGATGTTCTACCGATATATTGAGATCTTCCGCATAATCATAAACACGGCCCCCGTGACGATGCGGTTCCACAACAATTTCCCCCTATCCGTGCCAGGCCAGCACCAACGTCCACCCCAACCATTCCACCAATTCATTGAGGGCGCCATAGACGTCCCCGGTCATGCCCCCCAACCGCCGACGAGCAAACCAGACCATGGCCAATGTGACAGCTAGGGTAAGTGCCAAAACACCAACCGCCTCGGCCACCGGCAGCAGCAGGAAGGCACCTAAAACCGCCGTAAGAGAAGAGCCCCATAACGCAATCCGAGAAATATGCATGGCATACATGGACCCGATCCCCGGTTCCCCTGATCTGGCATAAGGGGCAGAGGTCATGGCTAATACCATGGCCCAACGGGAAAGACCGGGAATCACAACAAAGGGTCCCAGACGGCCTGGTGACAAGCTGGACAACGCGACAAATTTTCCTACCATTATCAATATACCAGCGACCACACCCATCGATCCGACGCGACTATCCCGCATAATTTTAAGTGCCTCGTGCCGAGGCTTGCGACTGCCGATACCATCTGCCAAGTCCATCAATCCGTCCAAATGCAAGAATCCGGTAGTCAGACTATAGGCTGCTAAGCTTAATATCGAGGCGGGCATAACCGGCAAAATTCGGGTGAGCCCCCACTGCAATAAACCTAGTCCACTTCCCAACGCCATGCCCACTAGTGGATAAAACGCAACACTCCGACGAAAGTCTTCCTCATTGACTGACCGTGCCTCGGGAATGGGAAAAATCGTGAGAAATTGGATTGCCAGGAACCACCGTTTTGCCCAGACTACCAGATCTTGCACTGCAATAGTCCCCCCACCGCCGCCATTATCCCAACGGCTAACCATGCCGTGAGGTTGACCACCTTCATCGTTGCTGGCACATCCTCCACGTTAAGAATCCGGTTCGGATCGCCAAGTTTAGGCCGGTGGGAAGCCTTTCCTCCATAATAGTTGGTTCCCCCCAACTGCACCGATAACGCCCCTGCCATCATCGCCTCAGAAATGCCGGCGTTAGGACTCGGGTGCTTTATGGCATCCCGCCGCATGATACGCCAGGCGTTCGGGGAGTTAAAGCCAGCCAACCCCATACTTAGCCATAGCAACCAGGCCGTAAGGCGCGCAGGGACAAAATTAAACACGTCGTCCAACCGAGCTGAAGCAAATCCAAAGTGAGCGTATCGGTCATTTTTGTATCCCACCATTGAGTCCATGGTATTTACGGCTCGATAAGCCAGCGCCAATGGCGCTCCCCCTAAAACAGCAAAGAAGACTGGACTCGTTATTGCATCCACGATATTTTCCGCCAAGGTTTCCACCGTAGCGCGGACCACCTCGATTTCCGGCAAGGCCCCGGTATCGCGCCCCACAATTTGCGATACCGCAGTACGAGCGGCCGTCAATCCTTGGCGAGTCAACGCCCGATAAACCTGATAGCCGGCATCGATCAACCCTTTCCAGGCAATCGTCGTAGAAATTAGCCAAATTTGCATGGCTGCCGCTAACAGCACCGAAACTTGACTGGCGACCCATATCATTGCCCAAGCAATTCCCCAGACGAGAAGAACGGTCGATAAGGTCATCAATACGCCCCACCAGACGGTCGCGGCGCCATGCGGCGATCGATTGACACAGTGGTCCCACCTATGAATCCACCATCCCATCAAAACCACCGGATGCGGCCAGCCTCGAGGATCCCCTATTAGCCGATCAAGCAGCATAGCAGCCGTCGCCAGCCACCACAGTGTCACCGGTTCCATGCTGCCTCGAATTGGCGCAGCTCAATTGGAATTCCTGCAACCACCAAAAAAACCTCGTTGGCCACCTCTGCAACTCTTTGATTCAAAATACCCAGCCAGTCGCGATACTGTCGCGATACCGGATCACTGGGCACAATTCCTTCTCCGACCTGATTGGTTACGACAATAACCTGTCCTTGAAACAGAGACAACTCCGTGGTTAATTCACGAATTTCCTGCCAAATCCGATCTTCGCCAGATTGATTGAGAAACATCCAATTGCTCAACAGCAAAGTTAGGCAGTCCACTATGACAATGCTATTGGCCGTTTTATGGCTGCGCAACCAACTACTGACAGCTACAGGTTCTTCAACCGTGGTCCAGGAGGCTGGCCGACCTAGGCGATGGCGCTCAATACGCTGTGCCATCTCATCGTCTAAAGCCTGTGCCGTGGCGACAAGCGTCACCTGCCCGGCATCTCGGGTTGCCAGCTTTCCGGCCAGAGATTCCGCCAATCGGCTCTTTCCGCTGCGTGCTCCCCCGATCATGAGAGTGACTGCCATCAACGTTCTCCCGAAGCTGGAGGAGTTCCCAACCACTGATGCAAGTAATCCCAAGCCAGATGCGCACGCAGGTGGTCTGCCCATTGATCATAGGCCAGGGATTTAACCGTATCAATCAATCGAATGTTCAAGGGTGCGATCCCCTTTTTCTGGCGCAATCGATTAAGCCATGCCGTGCGAAAAACATCATTGTGAAAAATGCCATGAAGGTATGTTCCCACTAACGCACCATCTGCGGTGCCCACCCCGTCGCCCCAATTGTGTCCCTGTGAATGCACTCGAGAAAAAATTTGGGCGGCGGGAACTCCGTTGGTTTCTCCCATGTGAATTTCATAGCCTTTTACCTTCATCCCGTAAAAGGGTGTCAAAACAATCTCCCCTTCAACTAAACGTGTTTGCTTTTCGGCGGTCAGCACGGTTTCGTAAGAAAAAAGCCCAAGCCCCCCAATTTCGGCTGACGACGATTCCATTCCATGCGGGTCTAAAACTCGAGTCCCCATCATTTGCAAGCCGCCACAAATGCCAAATACCGTCCCTCCTTGGTCAGCAAACTTCTGTATAGTGGCGGTCCAACCCCTCTCATTCAACCACTGCAGGTCGTCCATGGTATTTTTGGTTCCCGGCAATATTACAGCATCGACGCCTTCGGAGACGCTCGCGGGATCCTGGTCGAACCAAATCTCAACGTCCTGTTCTAAAAATAACGGGTCTAGGTCGGTAAAATTGGCCAGATGGGGCAAAAGTGCCACCACGATCCGAATAGCATTGGGGATTGACGGCTTAGCGACTTGATATTGGTCGGATTTGAGCGCCAGGGAATCTTCAGCCTCAAGTCCCAAATGCGGCAGATAAGGGATTACTCCCAGCACAGGGATTCCTGTATATTCCTCGAGCCATGCCACTCCAGATCGAAAAAGCTCAGGATCGCCACGAAACTTGTTGATTACCAGCCCCTTGACGCGGCAGCGTTCATGGGGTGCCATTAATGCCAACGTGCCAACAATGGAAGCAAATACTCCCCCGCGTTCGATATCCGCTACCAACAATATGTTTGCGTCCGCCATTTCCGCAATTCGCAAGTTGGCGATGTCGCGATCTTTCAAGTTCATTTCCACGGGACTGCCAGCACCTTCCATCACGATGAGGTCGTAGCGGTCGGCAAGGTATTGATAGGACTCTACTATCGCATGCCATAGTTCGTCTTTGGTTCCGTAAAAATATTGCTGAGCGCTAACGTGACCAAAAACCCTCCCCTGTAACACCACTTGGGTTCGATAATCACTAGTCGGTTTTAACAACACGGGGTTCATATGCTCATTAGGAAGAATGCCGGCGGCTTCCGCTTGCACCGCCTGAGCACGTCCGATCTCCCGTCCTGAGGGGGTTATCGCCGAATTAAGCGACATGTTCTGCGCTTTAAAAGGAGCGACCGCCCATCCGCTCTGGGCAAATATCCGGCACAGCCCGGCACACAGCACGCTCTTCCCCACATCCGACGCGCATCCCAACACCATCAAACTTTTCGCCATTCTTCACCTCGTTGTCATCTCGCCTGCGGCGACGGGAATGATGCCACATGTTCACGGAGAATATTGTGCACCACATTCGCTGCTTCCACCAAACCAGGCCCGCACTGCAGGATATTGCCATCCAGTTCATACACAGAATTGGTTTTAACCGCTGGAATCATGGATGCACCTACTCGAGCGTCGAAAATCTCCGCGTCAAAGGGTTTACCACACCATGATGCCAGAACGATGTCGGCCTTAGCTCTGGAAATTTCACTCGCAGTGACCTGGCGAAGGGACGCCGTGCGTCCCTCAACCGATTTTCCGCGGAACACATCGATACCGCCAGCAATCTCAATCAGATCGCTAACCCACCCGGTACCACAAATGGGAGGGTCCATCCATTCCTCAAAATAGACCCGCGGATGCCACGAAAATTTTTCCCCGCTCTGTTTGATTTGCGCAAATGCTTCCTGTAATTTTTCATTCAATTGTTTCGCTCGCGCAGTTTCCCCTAATACATTGCCGAGAAGACTAACCGTATCAAACAAATCCGTTAGTCGATGGGGGTTTAGGTGCAAAATGGTCACGCCCGCCTGCCCCAATTTAACTGCCAGGTCTTGCTGCACACCGGAGGTTAGGATGGCCAGGTCTGGCTTCTGCCGCATAATGCGATCGATGCTGGCCGACCGAAAGCCACTGACTTTGGGCAAGGCCAACGCCTCCTCAGGCGCCGAAGTGTACCCCGAAATGCCGACTACCCGATGAAGGGCCCCCAGTTCATAAATAATGGCGGGAAGTTCAGCTGCCAATGTCACAATTCGTTCAGGATACATTGTGCCTCCTCTTTCCATCTAGTGATGCCTGTGAAACGCTGTCACATGGTCTGCCAACCGTGCGGCCATCTGAAAATTCGACGGAAAATATAAATGGGCATACCCTGCAGCCAACTGGGAATTGGCTACCCCATCTTTTCCAGCACCCTTCCATCCCTTTATCCAATATCCCGAAGGTTCCGCTCCGTTAATAAATGTGGCGGTTGAATAATGAAACTCGTGGCCCCGAACTTTTTCTCCGACAGCTAAAATCGGACTATCGACCAGCGATTCTATTTCTCGATACCCCAGTGCCGCCAGCTTTCGCTGCATAACCACTCGGATCGGGAGAACCGCGGCCATAGGATGGGTTTTCCCGGCATGATCGGTGATGGATTCCCCCAAATACATATACCCGCCGCATTCGGCCAAAGTTGGCAATCCCTGGTGTAAGCGTCGGCGCAATTCCGAAAGATAACGCACATCACTTAGAGTACCGAGAAATTCCTCGGGAAAACCACCGCCAAGGTAAAGGGCATCCGCGTCTCTCGGAATCTCGTCACCTGCCAAGGGGCTGAAAGGCACCACTTCAAGACCAGATTCCTCCAACAGTTCAAGATTTTCCGGGTAATAAAAGTTGAAAGCCGCATCGCGGGCAACAGCCACCTTACCCACCACTCTTTGGGGCAAACCAGAAAACATTCGTTGTTGTGGCTTAGGAGCCTCCTGTGCACTCTGAGCCATACACAAGATGCGAGACCAATCAAAGGTGTCGGAGATCTGATCAGCCATGCGCTCCCACAGCGGTGCCAATGATCCCCGCTCAACGGCTGGCAGCAATCCCAAGTGACGCTCTGGCATTTCTATAGTCGGATTGCCTAAAAGATATCCCACCACTGGGAGATGCGCCACCGTTTCGATGGCGCGTTGAACCAATGTAAAGTGGCCAACGCTGCCAACACGGTTGACAATCACCCCAACAATGTTGCCCGTTGCATCCAGTGATTGAAATCCTCGGACAACAGCTGCCGCAGTTTCCGCCATTCCAGCGACGTCCACCACTAATATTACTGGTGTTTTTGTGATACGGGCAATTTCGGCGCTGCTGCCAGAAAACGAATCCAGTTTCTTGCCGTCGTAATATCCCATGACCCCTTCAATTACGGCCATATCGGCTCCAACTGAGCCACGCTCTAACAGTTCTAACACCCCGTCGGCACCAGCCATCCAGGAGTCTAAGTTGCGCGACGGCCTTCCGGTCACCGCAGTATGGTAGCCCGGATCGATATAGTCGGGCCCTACTTTAAACCCCTGAATCTTGAGGCCACGGCGGATCAAGGCCGCCATCACCGCTAGCGTGATCGTGGTTTTGCCCACCCCGCTATGGGTTCCCGCCACCATGATGCGAGGAATAAACATACGAAGACCCCCCTGGGCTTGTGTTATATGATTGTGCTGCCAAAGCTAGCCCCGAGAGCCACCGGGTGACTACAACCCAAGAAAAGTTAAGGCGTTTTGCCGCAAAATCTTGGCCGATACGGTCTCCCCAAGTTCCAGTGCGTCAAAGTCCTGAAGTTGCTGTGCCAAGTCAAACATAGGGTAATCGGTGCCAAACAACACCTGGTCCTGGAGCCGACTTTTCATCTCGCGATGAACTTCCGGCGGCAGATATTTATAGCGCCATCCAGAAATGTCTAGATATACGTTGGTCTTGTGAAGCGCCATGGCGATCGCATCTAAATGCCATGGCCACCCCACGTGGGCCAGCAAAATACGCAACTCAGGGTGACGTGCGGCAATCGCGTCAAGACGCATTGGCTGACACACGTCAATTCTAAGTCCTTGTCCGCCCGGCTTCCGAGCTCCAACACCGCTGGTACCCACGTGCACTAAAAGCGGCAAATTTAACTCGGCGGCCGTTGCGAAAAATTCATCAAAATCCGGGTTCAGAGGGTCAAATCCTTGCAATGTCGGATGAAGCTTGAGCCCCTTGAGTCCCATCGCTGGCAATGCCCGTATCCGTTCGATTGCATCGGTACGAACCGGATCCACACTGCCAAACCCCCAAAACACGTCAGGATATTCTCGAACAATGTCAGCAATGCGCTGATTAGAGACTCCCGGTCGTCCCGTGTGGCGCTCGGCGTCCCAAGCTAACAAAATTCCCATCACGTGATGCCGACGGTAAGTCTCGACCATTTCTTCCAATGTTCTGGGCGCCATCGTGCTGTGAAAATATTCTTCAACCGACGGAATATAAGGACCCATGGACTCTACTAACCACTCAGCGGTAGCTAGATGAACATGGGCATCAATTGCTCGTATATCCGAGGTCATTTAAGACCACCCCTTTACCAAACTCATTGGAAACCCAAATATTAGACACTACAGCAATTTTACGCGGTGAAGCCGTGTCTGACCAGTGGCGGGTCGCATTTGTCTGCCTGGCTAGGTATTGAAATTGAACCGATGCCCAAACCGATTAGCGAAAACGGTCACGCACTCGAATCGGTTGCGGGCTCGATCTCCCAAAAATATTCGATCGCACCAACTACTTTGTGCGTGACGGGATTCCAGAGCGGAGTGGCCAAAGTCTCGAGTTCGCGGGGCGTACCCTCCGTTGTGAATCCTATCACCCGTTCTTTATGGGCCCGGTTTTTTGCCATGGACCACACCAGCGGACAAGCTCCCACGCAGAGCGGGCGGCCCGTAAGATCGTGATGATCAAGCCGCTGATCATGGCACCGATGCTGTTCGAGTTGGCTTGGAGACCAGCCCATGAGCATCGCCGCAGCCTCGTTCCATGCTACGATGTGACGCGTCCGGGTCACGACATAGGTCGGAAAAGGCGTTGCATAGGCCATTTCGGCCGCCTTCTGAAGGATTTCCTGATCGGAGGCGGGTAACGCTGCCCGGAACACCTCACCCGACCCGCGGGTGGGGAGAAGAACCGGGGAAGCCACCGATTCCCGTTGCGGACGTCCCAAGAAAAATCCTTGTCCCAGAGGAATTCCGATCCGCTGCAAGACCTGCAGCTCCGCCGCGGTCTCAATCCCTTCCGCTACTAATGTGATGCCTTGATCGAGGGCTAAGTCCCGAAAGTGTGCCACCACCGATTGGCGCGCGGTATGGTGATCAATATCAGCAATCAGGGAGCGGTCTATTTTCACGATGTGCGGTTGGGTGGCCAGCAACAACCCGAGACCCGCATACCCTACACCGTAGTCATCAATGACAATCGCATAGCCGTCCTCGCGCCATCGTTGAATCTGCTGCAAACAGTCTGCACTGGCTAAGGTATTATGGTGTTCAGAGATTTCCAGGGCCACGCGCGCCGGCTCCAGAGAACGCCCGTGCGGATCGATCGGGAACCCTGCGTAAGCGCCGTTAATATTCAGAAACAGTTTTTGCGTCCCTGTCAAATGCTGAAGAGCCCAGTCAATCCCCAATGCCCGACACTGTGCTTCCAATTCCGCATCGAGTCCCCGAGCCCGTGCTTCCGCAAATAATTGCTCCGGCGAGGTCCAGGGTAAGGCGGGGTCGCCCCGAATAAGGGTTTCGTATCCAATAATCTCCCCCGTAGACAGGTCCACGATGGGCTGTGCGGCAACCCATAACCCTGCTAAGAACTCCGTGTCCATGTTGCACATCCTCTCGTGTGCGATTCTCTCTTACCCCAATACCCGGGAACCGTGGAGTGCCGAGTGATCCGAATGTCTGCGCTACGATCTCGCATTCCATGACTGTCCTTCCGGCGATTCAACACCAGCGATACCATGTCGGGATCTAGCTGGGTGCCCACTCCTGCTTCCGGCGCTAACGAAATCGTGTCCATAGTCATCGATTGTGTGTTCCAAAGACGCTGTCCATATTGATCCACCACGGCGATAATGCGGGAAGCCAAGGGGATCTGTCTCCCTTTCACTCCTTGAGGTGCTCCGCTGCCATCCCACCATTCAGCCTGAAAGCGCACGAAATCGGAAACTACTACCCGAATGCCCTCTCCCATGAAAAGTCAATGCGAGGGTAGGATGGCACTCCAGAACTCTTCCGGAAAACCACACGATGACAAGTAGACGCCCCCCAATGTCTACACGAGATTCGTGAATTCGGCTACGGCAAGTTCAGGGGTGTGTCTCGTCACGACAAGCCCCCAATCAACACTTCATGCATCAGTGCCACCGTCCGTTGAGTCCCAGAGATAACCACCACACAAGAGGTCCATTGACCCCCATTACAGGTCTCTGCTTCGCCATAGCATTGCCCTCTAGTTCGACGCGTCTCTCTTGTTATCGATATAGTTCGACGTTTCTGCCACTTATCCTGCTTCTACGAAAATTCGTTTGGCGTGTTGACCAATAACCCTGGGCGATTACCGCCCGTGGGGCTAAGGCGTCCTGTCAGAAGATAATGGAATGAAACCAAATCTGGTTTAAACGAGGCGATTAGTGACAAAAGCCACGATTTGGGCCTTATCGGTGGTAGTTCATCCCTTCGTAGGCCCGGAGCGACTCGGCAAGACGTTTACGTCTATACCTACTACGCTTACTCCGAAAAGAAAATCCTGACAGCGTAAATATCTGTCATTGTTCGGTCATTTTCCCCGGATACCATTAGCCCTGGAAACGGAGAAATTCCATCTCTAAAACCAGGAGGTCTGATATTATGCTTAAACAAACCCTGATCGCAATGGCATCAGCAGGTGTTTTAATACTGCCCGTATCGATGGGCGGTACGAACGCCAAGATTAACCACGGCACAGCGAAGAGTTCGTTGTCGTTTCAGGTCGCACCCCCTATGATTTCGCAAGCAACGGCATCAGCCGATGCCATCCAAGCAGTCGGTGGTGGAGCCGTTACCCATATCTCCCAAGACACCTATCAAAAGCAACCGGTGTATGACATTCATGTCTTATACCATCAGCAAATTTGGGACGTGAAGGTGCTGATGACTACAGGCCAGATCCTCGAAACTAAGCGCTCTATGGAACAACCTAGCAGCACAGGGACGATAGTGACTACTACCACGACCGCTCAAGCACCCTCAACAACTTCGGTTACGGCCCAAAATGCCAGCCAATTAGCGCTACAATCGGTGGGAGGAGGAACAGTTCAACATGTTTCGAGCGATCACCAAGACAGGGTGGCGGTTTGGGACATCCATGTTCTGTACCAAAACCAGATTTGGGATGTTAAGGTGAATGCTATATCAGGGGCAATTGTGCAGAAAAAATTATCTAAAGAACAGCCGGCTTCCTTAAAGTCACAAGACCCATCATCCCAAAAATCTCAAGACCAGTCCCAAAGCTCTTTGAGTGATTCCAAAGATAAAAAAGATTCAGGAACACCCAGCACCAGCATTCCGGGTGTCATCTGGGGTCAAAAACTTACCACCGTGCCTTTTGCCTACCAATCCTATGTTAACCAAGCCATAACCGCAGTTGGTGGCAAGCAACTAAAGTGGGTCAAATTTATTCAAAAAAATAACGGAAACATCGAATTGAACATAAAGATCCATCTCAACACCCATGGTACAGTAAAGGTGAAAGATATATTCAGTGCCCAAGGACAGTTGCTGTCCCAAAGCACAAACTCCTAAGTCACGATAACCAAGAGAGTGGAGGATCTCAAGCGATCCCCCACTTTCTGATAGGTGGTGGCAAATATTTAATGGTGCGACATTCTCGGTGGATTTTGGTAAACATGGTCGTGGTGTGTTTGCTTTTGCTAATCCCCGGAGTCATAGCCCAAAAACAAATTCCCGCTGCCTACCCCAAAGCCGAAATCTCAGTAGCTAAGACCGAGATTTTAGCTAGATCGGCTGTACCCCACGGTCAAGTGCTTACCGTGGTTCCTGACGTTCAAAACCAAAAAGCCATTTATCTGGTCCGTGTGCGCAGCCAAACCGGGCATTTATGGGCATTGGCCATTAATGTACGCACGGGTGCAGTTATGACCAAACATTTAATCGTCTCTTCGACAAAAAAACCGGTGACCCCTCGTAAGAAGCCAACCTCCCCGCCTCCTCCCCCTTCGGCACCAAAAACCATTAAATCGCCGTCAGCGGTGGAAACCAACCCACAAATTAGTGCACAGGATGCAGCCAGGATAGCAGTGGGGGGCGGTGAAGTGATTTCGGTGAATTCATCACATGAAGATAAAGGTGTCATTTATACCATTAAGTTACTGTTGTCCAATGGCCAATTCGCCACGGTGAAATACGATGCCGCGTCGCAACACGTCTTATCGGTCAAGATTCAATCATCCGATCATTGAACGGGAGGATCCCACCCTTGCACGCACTGATTGTTGAAGATCATCAGGAAGTTTCTCGCTGGCTCAGTACCGAGCTGTCCCACGCAGGATGGACAGCCCACTCGGCAGCCACCGTCCAAACCGCTCTGACCATGGCCAGACACGGTGTCTATGACGCGATTTTGTTAGACATAATGTTGCCCGATGGGGATGGTCTTAAACTCTGTAAAGAGATGCGCCAATTTACCAATGCCGCCATCATCATGGTCACTGCCCGTCATGAGTTGACTGACCGCATCAAGGCTTTGGATGACGGGGCAGACGATTATCTATGCAAGCCATTCGCCATTGAAGAGCTTTTAGCCCGCCTTCGCGCGATTAAGCGCCGCACTTCGACAGATCTCAGCTCAGTGTTAGAATTTGGCGACCTGAGGCTCTGGCCAGAGGAACGCCGGGCCGAACAGAACGGGCAGCCCCTGCACTTAGGCCGCCGTGAGTTCGATGTGCTACAGGTACTCATGGAAAATACTAGCCGGGTGATGACTCGTGACCAGTTATTGGAAAGCGCGTGGGGCTATGACTTTTATGGCGAGTCGAATGTGGTCGACGTCACCATCCGGAGGCTGAGGGAGCACTTAGCAAGCGGACAATTGACTATCACCGCGGTACGGGGCATAGGCTATGTCTTAAGGCTCATCCATGAAACATAAACCCTGGCGAATCTCAACGGCTCTTTTGTTAAGTATCACCATTTTGGTTCTAGTCACTAGCTTGGGATCAGGCTTTTTTATTTATTCCATGGTGCGGAGCATGCTCATCAGTGGAGGCATTCACGACGTCGTGACGGTCGCCCATACCGCAACTCAGCAGTTGGCTAAAGAACGTCACCAACGCCCGAGCCGATCTCCCGTGGAAGACTTAAGTGATTTAGCGACCGGGCACCTCTACCTATTATTAGTTGATGCCCATGGCCATTTCTTAGTGTCAAGCGGCTCCATGCCACCTATCTCACCCTCCGTGGGATGGACGAATGTTCCATCTCAGGGTTGGATCTCCGATCAAGGCATCCCTTATGTCTTTGCCAAATTGCCAATCGTTTTAGGTGTTCGCAAGGAATATCTGATTATAGTGAACCCTCTAGACCGGTCGGCTGCACTGCTGAAGATGCTTAGAACCGTTCTTGGGCTGGGGGGGCTCTTGCTATTTATCAGCAGCATTATCGGTGTAATGATAATGATTAGGCAACTCACCGAGCCCCTTCGTGCGCTAAAAGATGCGGCAGAGAACGTGACTTTAACTAGCCGCATAGACGAACCGATATCAATCCCGTCCAAGTTAGCCGAAGTTTCATCTTTAAGTTTTTCACTCAATCAAATGCTAACCCGACTGTATCAGGCGCAGGAACGCGAGCGACAGTTTCTTAGCAACGCGGCTCACGCCTTGCGTACGCCGATTCACCTTATTAAGGGGTATGCGAGAACCCTAAGTCAATGGGGCCACCATGATCCGGGAGTTCGGGAAGAGGCCCTCAAGGCATTGGTTCGCGAATCAACGGCCATGGACATCCTGGTTAACCGCCTCTTGCAAATGTCCCGCATGGACGGCGGTGAACCTCCTCGACAATTGAAACCGCTTGACCTGAGGACCTTTTTGCCCGAAATTCTTCCGGATCTTAGGGACACATGCCTTCATCACACGCTATCAATTCATACACCACATGATACTTCTCTTATTGTGACGAGTGACCACGAACTCTTGCATACCGTACTCCGAATCTTAGTGGAAAACGCCGATGAGTATGCCGCTCAAGACTCAGTAGTGACGGTGGAAGTCAAAGAAATTGAAGAGTACATTCAAATTGCCGTGAAAAACCATGGGCCACGAATCCCCCAAGAAATGCTAGGTCATCTATTTGAACGGTTCTATCGGGCCAACCAACCAGCTTCAAGCCGCCATTCGGGACTCGGGTTAGCCATTGCCAATCTCATTGTCGGCATCCTCCATGGAGAATGGTCTGTAACAAGTCAGGACGAAGAAACGGTGTTTGCGATCAAATTTCCGAAAGCTTGATCCAAGGTGGCACTACTTGGGCCATCCCACCTGTTTGTCCAAGACTTTTTGATTGGCCCTTGATCTGCCCCTTAACGGACAGATCACCATAGAGCGCAAGAAGGAAAATAAAGAGAAGTTAGGGCTAGCGCTTATTAGAAGGGTTCTTTGCACTCGCCGGATCGCCCAGCGATCTGTGCGTTAGCCCCGTTTCCTGTCTATTCTCTTGTCGTTAGGAGTTCTAGGACTTTTGGGATACCACGTCTATACACAGCAAAGGCTACCCCACGCCACCGGAAGCAACTCGGAACAACCCGTTGCAGTCCGAGTCATCCTAGAGTCCCTCCGGGTTATGCACCGGATCCCGAGAACACGTTCGAATAACCATAGTGCCACTGCAATCTTTGGTATCAAGGCCGTCCACAATAACTAACGCGCCACCCGAATACAAAAGTGCGCCACGACTCCGAAAAGGACGGCGCGCACTTAAAACAGTTTTACCGACTGACGACAACCCATCGATTCGACAGAAGATCCGGCGCAATGGATACAATGTGGTCTGTTTTGAGAGAAATCGATACCGTTTCCCGATGGCTTTCCACGGTGGTATAGGCATATTGATCGGAGGGATCGATGGCAATGCCGCTAAGTTTTGCCATGGGCAGGTTAACAGCAATGTTTTTATCAAAGGTGTTGGTCGTTGCATTATAAACCAGAATGTTGCCGCTAAAAGAGGCGGCATACACATGCTGCCCGGTTGGACCCACCGTGATTTGCATAAACCCTCCGGATGAATTCATCATGTTCGCCATTGTAAATCCTCCGCCGCCCTTTTCTTGAATCACCTTTAAAATCGCATTGGTTTTGGCGTTGACAATTGTCATGTCCCCAGTAGACCAATTGGCGAACCATAAGGTGTGATACTCATTATCGTATACGGAGTCTTCGATATGTCCCACCGGAATGGAACTGACAATGTGGCCATTTGCGAGGTCTATGACCAGGGTATCGTTGGTGAGATTATTTGATAAATAGGCGCTCGATCCGGCTACGGACAGTGCGTTTCCTCCTTGATTGGTCTGCCATAATTGATGCAGATTGGCCAGTGAATAGGCGGTCACGTTTTGAGAACCAGTAACCAGAAGGAGGTTATTGGCCGGGTCGATGGTTGCAATGCGACCACCTTTAGGACTTGCAAACTGTTTAATGACTTTGTGCGATATGAGACTGACCACATATGTCGTCCCTTGTAGAGTAGGAACATAGACCATGTTCTTATCAATGGCTACTTGAAAGGCATTGGCGCCGGTACTGAGTGGGATTTTCAAAAGACTTGCGGTGCCAATGGAGTCAATCAGCAGTTGTCCGTTGCCCACACCGTTAGGCGGACTTGCTGCAGCACCTATAAGCACATCACTTTGCACCCCGGTTAGCGTCCCGCTAGACGAAGTTCGCGAGGTATGACTTCCCATGGTACTGTTATTACCGCTGGCGCTGGCGACGTTGGTGGATGTGGTGGTTGGTTTCATCGACGATTGAGTCTTCGTCGCGGCGACCCCGCACCCACTTAATACGAATCCGGACATTGCGACCGGCACTAGCCAGCGAAACCGTGGCTTTAGACTACTCACTTTCTGTTCCCCCCCGATTGTTGTGGCGATGTGATGATTTGAATAGATCGCCTGCCAAAGCCATTATACTACATTGTGTAGTGTAATGGCATGCCGCATAGGCTTTAGCTTACAAGTGCGGGGCTCTAGTGACACCAGACTAATAGGCCTTGCCCCAATACTAATAGAACCACGCCGCTGCTGGATATTAGATGAAATTTCAGTTCTGGGCCTCGCCAGGGAGGAAGCTGATGGGTTTCGAGAAAATAAATACGGGCTTCCAATGCACTGAGTAATCCCACGTCTGACACTTGGGAAGCATGGGAATCAGCCGCAATGAGCAGGGCTGACAACAACGGGGTGTCGTCGCCCGCGCACGCAGAGACCGCGAATCCGTCAGCCACGATCTCACGATGCAACAAATAGCGCCGATATAGACTTCCCATCCCCAAGGGCTGCAACGCGAAAGCCACAATCTGCAGGACCACTTGTTGCAACGGATCGAAGAACATAGCATGGGCAGCTTCGTGATACAGTACCGCTTTTTGCGCTGCGGGGTCCAGGGAAGCCCAGAGCTTTTGTGAAATCACAATGCGCGGGTGAAGAAGTCCCCACGTGAATGTCTGATGCAGATGATCATCATTCATGACAAACCATTGTGCCACTAGTTGCAAATCATCAGGTACCGGATCTGTAAAAGGTTGCAAACGGGGAAAAAGATAACGGTTGAGGCGTCTTTGTGTCTCTCGATAGCTAAGGATGGTCGAAATGATACGATACCAAAATACCAGAAGGATAAGGGTAAGGAACCCAATGGTTACCTACAGCCAGACCGGCACTAGTCGGTGACTGGGCATCGTCTCAAGCCATAACAGATGGCGCAAGCTGCTAACAAGGGCAAAAGTCACCGCCCCACCCATCATAATGGCCAATCCAACACCGATGATAAGGTAGGAATAATGGCGCCAAATATTAGGCTGTTTCACGATTTTGGCCTCTGGTCGCGACGTTCCGCAAGCAGACGTTCTAGTTTAGCTATCGTCGCAGGCCGTATCTCATCAATCGTGTCCAAAAAGTGGGCTAACCCTACTTCCCCCGACAGGCTCAGGAGATCCCGCGCGGCACGTTCTGCGTGTTGTTTAACCGTTGCCTCGGAAGGCTGAACCGTATAAACATAGTGACGTCGCGATCCGCTGCGTATGAGAACCGCTTGGTTTACCAAGCGATTTAAAACGGTCTGGACCGTGTTGAGAGAAATGGGACGCTCCTGACGCAATATTGAACACACCTCAGGTGCGCTGCACGGCCCCTGTTCACGGACAATCCATAAAACACGCTGGCGCAAGGCCCCTTGTTCCATGGCTTACCGCCTCCACTATACAACAAAGTGTAGAAAATTCTAGTGATCCTGTCAATGCACTATGCGGTCGCAGTCTAGCGTTAAACCTAATGCAAGTGTACCAACCACATAAATTTTAAGCACTTACAAGAGATTGTGTGGTGATTGATGGGATAGCAGGTTACCGCTAGTAAGGTCATCAATAGAGGTCCTCATGCCCCGTTGTGCTGCATGTCTACCAACCGCTGTTGGGTTACGTCATCTTAACCGAAGTACTCACTCGCCAGGCATTTTGGGCCACCGTTACGTACGGTGTGATCCACGCGTCCACGCGTCACCGCAATGATTTTCCCTTTTTTGCGACCGCCATGCCTGTTGGCCTCAACCTCTTCCGGTTGTGGCCGTCCGTTAATCTGGTGCGGGAACCGCCAAGACACCGAACGTCCATAATTGTATACGCAAAAGAAAATCGGGATCCTCTGTCGAAGAAATGGTTGTTAGCCAATCTCTGAACGAGGAGCCCCATGATTGCATGGGAGTCTCTCACAAATTTTTTCAGACCCACGGAGGCTTAATGAACTCTCCCGCCGCCTGACCCTAACGGGGTGAGGCGGGGGTTTCTGAGGTCACCCTCTAGAAGTTCCTGGTTCTACGACCGCTGCGCCGAGCCGTTAGGCCACGTACGTCTTAT
>JAJZZP010000087.1 GCA_021797515.1 Bacillota bacterium
AGGTGATCCCGACCTATGGGAAGCACTGGGGTGACAAACTCCTGGGAACCTTGGATTATGAAAGCGGCGAGATCCTCTGCCGTCACGCGACCCAATATGATGCCGCAGAGTTCCTCAAGTTTCTGCAGCAGATCGTCGACCACTATCCCAAAGATCGTATCGTGCTGATTTTGGATAATGCCCGGATTCACCACGCCAAGCTAATCCAGCCGTTCTTAGCGGACCATCGCGACACGTTAACGCTGATGTTTTTGCCGCCCTATAGCCCCCAACTCAATCCGATCGACGGCTTATGGGGCTGGATGAAATGCACCGTCATTTACAAAATGTCTTTTTCAAAACCGTCGAGGCGATTATCGCGGCAGTGGACGCGTTCCTCGTCAACATCAGCCTGGATCCGATGACGATCATCGACCGCCTCTGCGTCCGGATCTAAAGGGTCCGCTAAAATCGCTCCATGTGACCGTATTCACAAAGTTTCTCTTTACTTACGCTGTGAGTGAAGAGTGAAGGAAGGGGATTCTATTTCAACGTAACAAAGTCCTCATGCGCCTTCACGCCGAGCGTAGAATCCTTGCGACAATATGGTATGGGATTCGGCAAATCATCAGGAAATGTCCGGATGCCGTTGTTTAGAAAGGAGTTGAGCATCGTGCCGGCACGAAATATTTCTTCAGACCTGCCATCAGTTGTTTCGCCTTCTCACCCTTTGTGGGGCTGGTGGACTAATCGCCGAACTTTGTTGTTTCTCATGGCCTGGTTAGCACTGTATGCCGCCCTGACTCTCTATGTGTCCATTCCGTACTTCAACGAGCCGTCCGCCAGTGCAAATATCATCTGGCGTAACATCATGTTCCTACACGGTTTTCTGATCGGACTTGTCGGTGTGCTAGCTCTAATCACTGTTGAAATCTTCGAATGTTGCTCATCTCACGTTAAGACATGGATCGTGGGAGGAGCACTGGTCGCAACTGTTTTAGCAAGTATCGGCGGGTTGTTTGACCATAATCCTTCAAACACTTTTGCTCTGTGGACGCAGATCGCAGGATTTTTTGCACTAGACGAAATGCTCATAGTCCTCATATGGGGGTTTTGGGTCGATTACCATCTTAATAGACCCGCATCACGGACGCTGCCGTTTTGGGTCGCATGGCTAGGAAGCTGCTCTATGTTTCTAGCTGCTCTCATGGGTCATTTAGCAGGCTGGCTGCTTGAGTTTCCTCACTCTCTCTGGGGTTGGCCTCTGGACTACGCGCACTGGGCAGGGATGACCGTGAGTACCTGGACCGCTTACCTTGTTACCTCGCATTCGCATGAAATGGTGGTAGCGGTCATCGGAACCTTAGTGGCTTCTCTGGTATGGCAATGGGGTTACAGTGCTCTCAAACCAGCCACCCGCACGTTAGCCCGTGTGGGGTTGATTATGATGATGTTTGGCATTGTCGCCATGACGGGCATTTATGTGGTGGCCGGATTCACGACCGCTCAACCCCCAACGTTGTTTGCCTTCGGTCGAGGGGGCGTCGACGGCATTGCTGGCGATGACTTGGTCACGGGTGTGTTCGTCATGCTAGGCGGGCTGATGACTCTCTCCGCTCTCCTCTTCCAGCATGCCGAGGAGGGGTCCCGCCGTCTCTTGCATTGGGCCCAAGCCTGGGCCTATAGCTTGACCATTGTGACCGTAGTCGTCGCGGGGTACGCCATTGAGTTGAATGAGCAATATTTTGGGGCCGGGAATCCCCAAGCACCGGGAGCACAAGCCGATGCGGTCTTCACATTTTGGCATCAGGATTTTGCGTTTTTTATGATCCCTGCCATCATTTTGGTATTGGTCATCGCGGAACGCTATCTGCCGCGTTCTCAAGATCGGAATTTGTTAGGCCGTGGACTAATCGCGGGAACCACTCTGGCATTCTTGGGTGGTCTCCTATATGTATTTGTCGATCCCCATCTCTACGGCATAGGTTTTTATGTGGCGGCTACGGGATTTCTTGGGATTGCGTACATGGTGGCCCGCACCTGGTGGGCCTTACTCACACAACCAGATCAGCCTACGAATATAGTAGCCAAACCGGTAGCGACCGATGGTCCCACGCGAGGAGTGGGTGGCTAACTCCGGCGGTGCGAGATCAAGTCAGCGGAGTATGCCGCAAGCGAAACTGCTAACAATTGTGGCAACGGCATTTCGTTCGCGCCACTGCTCCGTTCTAGTCTTGAATCGTAAAGGTATACCCATTCGTTGTCTCACTGATTCAGCTCGCCCCCCGCATGTTCAAGAGGGCGAGCACGTTCGTTTGGAATAGGGCAGAATAGGGCAACACCGAGTAGGGATGGTGAGAGCCATCCTTGGTGCTGGAAATTGCTACTGCGATCTGCGGTGCGGGATGTCACCCCATACGCGCTAACTTACCACGTTAAATCGTACTGATATCGCTGTTTTCTAGGCCGTTCATGCCGATGCCGTGTCCCCTTTTGAGGGGCCTTCCAGTCGCGAAGCTCCACCCAACCTTTGATGATTTGACAGAGGTCACTCCAGACCATTTGAGTATAGCGCCAGATAGCGGGAACGATCCCTTCGGAGGGGGGAAAACCGGTTCAGGATTCTGAACCGAGTCGACCAACAGCGATCCATCTTAACCGCTATGCTCACCATCATTGATCATCGTCCCGAGACAAGTGTACTGATAGGGGCATCCAACCGGGCAGACTTAATGGACCTGGCTTTGCTTCGGCGATTTGATCTCTCTGTGACATTACCCTCTCCAACCGTTGAGAAGATTCATCAGTACCTATTCCGTTATCAAACCGATCATGCCATCCAGTTTCCCATCGCGATAGCACCATTGCTGCAAGACTTGGCAGACCATCCGTGGAGTACAATTGAGCGCACCTGTCAGCAGATTCACCAGCAGATGATTCTTGATCCTCAATATGTAGCGAAGGAGGCATAAGACATGGCACGAGTCTGCAAAAATGCGAAAGATCGGGAAAAGCCGCGATTCCCTTTGATTCAGTCGGTTCAGTGTGAACATTATCGGCGGGTGATGGGGTCACTGGATGAATTCTTTTGTCTCGACTGCAAAATGGCCTATCGGGTGATGGCGGAACACTCTTTAGAGCCATTAGAGGCATCGGCACCGATGGCCCAATAGAACTTCATGGCATTCAAGGAGGGATTGTAATGGCACAGTCAATGGCCTGTGAATATTGCGGGCACGAAAGCCTAAATCATACGTTTGATGTGCTCGATGCCGCAACGGATACGCATTTGACACGGATTGGCTATTAGTCCAACGCATGTGAAGACCGCGATGACGGAGATTGGAGACCGATTTTGTGTGATGGGTGCCAACGCAAAATTCGGTTGCATGCCGAAGCCGTACGCGATATACGGAATCAGGCTAGCCGAAATTTTTGTCTGGATCCTTGGGGAAACGCGGTCCGCCGAGTCTGTGCAGGTCAGACATTAGGATTGGGGCCCCCCCTTCGCGATACCGATCCGTTGCCGCCAAATTGGGGATGGCGGGATTAATCGAAAAGGAGATAGTTAGTATGGCAAACCCCCAGGAAATTTGGGGTAATCTGCGCCTCCGATTACCTTCAGAAATTTCCTACGGAATTCTCTACAGAGACCGCTATCTCCATGGATTGACGAGCCCAGGGCCTCGATGTCCCCCTCCTGAAGGGCAGCAACTCCCTGTATTTCCATCTTATGGCACCATCATGCTTCAGAGCTGCCAAGTCCTCCAGCCCATTGCATTCTTTGCCAGTACCGAGTTATACTAAATATGGTTCGGGGCGGCTGGCGAAAGAGTCCATGGGGCTCTGCAGGCGAATGTCTGCTAGCTGGCCTTTTTTTCTGCTAAGAAAAAAAGAATACCCGGATGTTATGAACGAGGTATAACGACCCAAGGTCAGGGAGGTTCTTGAACGACGCACGTCACTGAGAGCTCGCAAGGTCTCCGATCGGCTACTCGGACATATCAGATGAGCGGTCATTAATAGTAATAGTGAGCACTGCGTTGGAACGCGTCAAATTCACTGGCGATTTGGTGTTCAATCAGCGCGTAGGATCGATCATCATGGCTTTCCCGCTTTCGTTGAATCCCAGGTTCCGCGAGTCAAGGAACGGAAAATCGTGGAATTTTTTGGCCGTTAGCCCGACGGGTCCCAGATAAACCCACGGTCAATCGGCACGCCTAGCGCATCTAAGAGGCGGCGCTGGTACGCCCCTGCATTTCTCCTCTTTTCTCCTCACGGGAGGACCTGCCCACTTTACCTGAAGACACAATAGCGG
>JAJZZP010000057.1 GCA_021797515.1 Bacillota bacterium
GAGAAACGACTGCTTGGAACATGCCACCGACCAACACAAAGCGAAACTGGATAGTCTCTTAACCCTCAAATTTCAGATGTTCAAATCCGCTTCATGATTCGTCAAATGTGGTCCGTGAAGAGTATAGTAGTATTCCCGGCGCTTTTTTCGCTGAAACGTGCTTTCCGAGTATCCTCCCGCATCAATCCGTCCTCGAACCATATTTATTGTTTTTGCGATTCCAATGCACTAAGCCCATAAGCAGTTCGACCTGGGCGGACTCCCATTCGGGGAATAGTCCCGGTGGGTGCAAGACCATAGCCGATTGACGTGGGTCTCCTAAAAGACGGTATAGAATGGTGGAAATCCGCATGAGCCTAACATCACCTAAGATCCACACGATTTTCCGACGACACGGTCGAATGGCAGATCGGTTCGATGTTCGTCCCACTCATGAAAATCCGGATACCCTTATAATTGAAGGTTTTCACGGTTCCTTGAGGAACGTGCAGTTCGTCTCTCGGGAGTGGTTTGCTCCCCATTGAGCGAAGAAGGGAATTCTTCGCTCGCAGTCAAGAAGCCCGGACAGAGAAGAGAACGGTTAACCGTCTTGGTGTCCGCACGGTGGTGCCTTCGACACCCGGATGTTGCTCGGTGATGGGTATGGTCTGTCCCATGGATTGCCACTCTCCTGTAATACCTGAAAGTTCTTTCGCGTGAGCACGGATCAAAAGAGTCGTATGTCTGTCACTCCTGATGAAATAGTGCGCGGCCACCCTCACGCGTCCTGCCGGTGTTTTTGCCACTGTTCTGCGGCCATTTGCACCGCATCCCAAGGGCTCCCCAATGGCGGAGTGTAGCTAAGGTCAATCTCTAGAATATCGGCCACCTGCATTTGGTGATAAAGTGCCATAGCAAAAATGTCGACCCTTTTAGCAACAGCGCCCTGCCAATGCCCCATAACCTGCGCTCCCAACAGTTGCCCTGTGACCTTATCGCCGGTAATGCGAAACGTTAGCCGATGGGCACCAGGGTAATATGCTTTATGGTCCCAAGTCGAGAATTCAACGGTCACCGGGTGATATCCAGCAACCCTGGCCTCGTGATCGCGAAGACCTGTGCGCGCTACTGCCAAATCAAAGACTTTGACCACTTGAGTACCTAATGATCCGCCATAGAGTGTCTGGCCCCCTGCGGCATTTTCACCTGCAACCCGCCCTTGCTTATGGGCGGTGGTTCCGAGCGGCATATACGTGTCGGCATTTAACAGGCGATGGTAGGTGACGACACAGTCTCCAGCCGCATAAATGTCGTCAAAATTGGTGGCCATGGTCCGATCCACGACGATGGCGCTTCGCAGTCCTGTTGCTATTCCGGCCATTGTGGCCAATTCGCTGACTGGTGTGACCCCAACCACCACCAGCACCATGTCGACACGCCTATCAAAGTCCCCGTCGCCTGTGACTCGCAGTCCATCTCCGTCTCGCCCTATTTCTTGAATGCGGACCCCGGTCTTCACTTCAACCCCGTGGCTCTCGATGTAAGTCCCTAACGCCTCACCCAATTCGCGATCCACGGTGGGTAAAACTGCCGGCATCTGCTCGACCACCGTCACCGCAATTTGTTGACGACGCAGGGCATCGGCCATCTCCAGGCCAATATACCCGGCACCAATTATCAGGGCGCGCTCCGGTTTATGGGAGGCAATGAAGTCGGCTGCGGCAAAGCTGTCGTCCATACTGTGCAATAAAAATACCCCACGGTTGTTCAATCCCGGAATCGATGGACGAATAGGTTCAGCACCTGTTCCTATAATGAGGCGATCATACCGCAAAAATTCTTCCCTGTTATCGGGCCTATGTATCAAAACGCTGTGCTGCTTGGGATCAATTTGAAGAGCGCGGGTGTTAAGCTCCACCTTGATCCCAGTCCCTTGAATTTCTCCCAGAGTACGATGGGCTAGCTGGCGCCAATCGGCTACCTCCCCGCTGAGATAAAAGGGGAGGCCACAAATACTGTAGTTAGGAAATGCATCGGCCACCAGCATGGTGACATTAGCGGTGTTGTCTATCTCCCGTGCCCTCAGTGCAGCACTAATACCAGCGTCACTGCCTCCGATAATGAGAATGTCTGCCATAAAATCCTCCTGTTGTTATGATTTATGGTTTTATCCAATCGCCAAAGACCAACCCCAGAGTGCCCCCAAGGTTACTAGGAGCACCGGTACCGTCATCAGAATACCTACCCGGAAATAGTAGCCCCAGGAAATGCGAATTCCGCGGCGTTCCAGCACATTGAGCCATAACAAAGTCGCTAACGAACCAATGGGGGTAATTTTCGGCCCCAAGTCGCAACCCACCACGTTAGCATAAGCCATAGCGGTGTGCATCGCTGCCGAACCCACGACATCATGGATAGCCAACGCATTAATCATGACGGAGGGCATATTGTTCATAATGGAAGAAAGGCCTGCCGCCACCGCCCCGGTCCCGACAATTCCCGCTAATGCTCCATGCCGATCCAAGGAACTCAGCACCTCACTTAAGAGATGTGTGAGACCCACATTACGCAACCCAAATACGACAACGTACATGCCAATGGAAAACACCACAATCTTCCACGGAGCCTCTTTAACCACCCGAGTAACATTGACCGCAGGACTGCTCCGAGCAATCAATAGCAGTGCAATGGCTGCGGTTCCGGCGAACACCGATACCGGCCAATGCACTATTTGACTAGCAAAATATCCCACCAGCAGCAACCCTAATATCACCCAAGCGATTCGGAATACGCGAAGGTCTAAAATAGCCGACCGAGGATCTTCCAAAGCCATAACGTCGATGGATTTGGGCAAGCTACGATGGTACACAGCAAACAACACTGCCAGACTGGCTGCCAACGATACCATGTCTACTGGCACCATCCTCAGCGCAAACGACGCGAATCCTAAGTGAAAGAAATCCGCCGACACAATATTAACCAGGTTTGAGACAATTAACGGCAGCGAAGTGGTATCGGCAATAAAACCACTGACCATAATAAGTGCTAGTGTGGCCTTATAATTGAGCTTTAGTGCCTTGGTCTGCTCATAGACGATTGGCGTCAAAATGAGAGCCGCGCCATCGTTGGCGAAAAACATAGCCACCAACGCTCCCAATATTCCCATCAATAAAAAGAGGCGAATACCGTGTCCACGGGAAAGTCGTGCCATATGTAGTGCGGCCCATTTGAAAAACCCCACCGCATCCAATATCAACGAGATTAGAATGACGGCCACAAAGGTCAGGGTGGCATCCCACACGATATGGACTACATCGAGTACATTCGCCCAAGAAACGATGCCGAGGACCAATGCCAGAATTCCACCGCCTAGTGCGGTCCACCCAATGGAGAGTCCTCGCGGTTGGGTAATAATCAAAACCAAGACCACCACAAATAGTCCTACAGCCAAAACCAGCGGCACTTCTTTGACATCCCCTTTATGAAAGACTGGTGTTGAACGTGGGGGGCTTTTCATTCGTTGGAGCGTCAAAATTCATTCCGATAACGCCAATGCCATGGTTGCCGCCAGATGCGTCTTTGCCCTCCGGGGCTAGCCCCTTTTTTAATCACCTTATCCTACTATACTTATATTGTCTGCAGCAAATGACATAATGCCGTAGTGGGTCAGTATACCCTATATCAATGCATTTTGGGAGGCGTTTTTATGACCACCGCTGTCATCGATACCGGATTTGCTCCCAGCACAGACTGGGCAACAGATCCCTCGGTGGACCATCCTATAACGCTAGTCTATGAGTTTGCAGTAGCAGGAGTCGAACGACAAGCGTTATACTCAGCTTTTCAGGAGCATAAGATTCACGTTCTCTCCATACCAGGATTCCAAAAGCTTGTGCTCGACAAACAGCCGCTTCCCAGTTTGACCACCTGTTTCAAGAGGTCATTGTGTCGCATCTTGCCTTTGCCGCGATTAGCACAGGGGACCAGGACAGGATCTTTACTACCCTGATTCAAGTGCGAGAGTTTGTGTTTCAGCCGATCGAGTGTACCGCCACGGTCACAGTTCTTAATCATGTGCTGGTAGCAACGCATATACCACAGCCTTTAATCTTGTTTTCCGCACCTAAAAATTCCCAACTTTATTAATTATAGTCAGAATATTCCGCAAAGGAGTTTGCCTCTGCTTGTCGAAGTTTCTCTTATGAACATACTCACACCAACTAGCCGTGTGGTG
>JAJZZP010000117.1 GCA_021797515.1 Bacillota bacterium
CGATCTGCCATTCTGCGGAATGAGCAGAACCGGAGGGAGGTGGGACCATGAGTCTCCGTCTAACCATAACCCGTCGCTATCGCGATTATTGGTTTGATTGGGCGCTGGTTATTCCGCCAACGCAAAAAGTAATCCGCTCGGGACAGCACCCCGGCGGATTACGATGATACTCAGGTAACGTGTTTGTTGATCGCAGATTCAGAGCTCTGCACGGCATCTGACTTCGATCAGATGTCGTGCCTCTTTACCTATATGGATTATACCCGATTTTGATACACTGGACAAATTTCTGAACACCAAAGGAGCCTCTATACGGATCCTATATTATTCACTATCCTCCGAGGAGCGATGCCCTTTATGCCCCATTTGGTGTTTGACCTGGAAACTATTCCTAATACGGTGGTCTATGCCCGCCCATTTCCTGTACTTGCAAGATGGCACCGGTTTGGCCAGCGCCGGTATAGGGCTCGCTACCACCGGTACACCCGATGATGCGAGGCTGAATACGCATCGATGCCCCGCGTTCCCTGCTGCGCATCCGTCAAATACGTAAAGGTGTGCGAGGGCGACACGTCGACCCGAACCGTTGCACCCGACGACAAGTGGATGACCACATATTGAATACCCGGACGGGCGATCCCCGCGACTAAGAAATAGGGCGTACCGGTCGGCGTGATTTGGCCGCCCGTTTCCATAACGTTCAGAGGGCGCTGTGGGTCGACCCAGCCCAACGACGTGTCCGCAGGGGACGCGAAGATCCATCGTGTCCCCTGCCGCTCCGCCACCAACGTACCCATAAAGAGGTGGCCATGGAACGGGACCAGTACTTGCGCCGTGTAGGTGTTGTGGATGGTGTGGATCGCGGAAATAATCACGTGAGACAACTCGCGCACCACATTCGCGTTACGGTCCGATGCCTGAATCTGATCCGCCAAGGAGGTACGCACCGCCTGCGCGAACGTGGCCGCGTGAATCGTGCCGGGGCTCGATCCCGCCGAGACCGTGGATGATTGTGCTTGCGGCTGATTCCCAAACCCCGGGGGAAACGACGGACTTCTGCCCCCAGCAGCCACCGCGGCTGCCGACAACGTCAGCACCACGGTCAGCACGACGGCGCTCGCCGTGGTACCGCGAGCCAGCGCGCGATGGGGGGTCTGGTGGATGCGCTCAATCCGCCGGGCGAGGGACGATCGCTGAAGCTTCATGCCCGCGACACTCGGCACACCGGATCCCTCGTAGGTCGCGACCGCTAATAGCACACGACCGTACTCCAGCCGATCCTCAGGCGACAGCGACCGGATGACCCCCTCATCCGCCGCGAGCTCCTGCGCGGCACGCAGTTCACGGCGAGCGATCCATACGAACGGATTGAACCAGTACAAGATGGTGGCGAGTTCCATCGCCCAACGCGCCGCAATGTCAAACCGTCGAATGTGATGCCACTCGTGCTGAACCACCCACTGCCACTGTTCCGGCGTCAATCGGTCCACCAGCCCCGGCGGAATCAAAATTTGCGGGCGCCGCAGGCCAAACGCGGCGGGCGCACGGACAGCCGACGTTTCTCGGACGTCGATCCTTAGCGCGGTCGACATCACGGGTAGATTCGTGCGTTCGCGCGCCTGAGCCACAGCACGCCGAAAACGACGCTCTCCATGCAGGGACCGGAGAGCGAAAACCAAGGCCCCAAGACCCCAGATCGTAACGGCCACGAGGGGCCAGTGGATGATGGCCGCGTGAGACAGATGGTCCGTCGCCCCACCACTGGATGCTCCCGGTAATGCGGCTGCATCGACGGAGTTGGACAGATGCGAAACCCACCTCGGGAGTACTGTGTCCGCCCCCACTGCCACCAGCAACCATCCCGAGGGGGACCAGGGCACGGCTAAACGCATTAGCACTAGGATCCATAACGCGGCGCCCCATCGCGGCGACAGGTGACGCCATGCAATCCGTGTTATGAGACTGAGCAGGGTGACGACCACACCGGTTTGTAGCGTCGAGGAGACTACCCAATGGGCGAGAATCGACCAGACCCCCATTAGCGCGTCCTCCGCTCGTCCAGCAACTGCCGCAGGGCGTCGAGATCTTCCGGTGTCAGACGCTCCTCCGTCAAGAAGGCTGCGAGCATCGAGCGGGGATCCCCGCGATAGACCTTTTCCAAGAAGGTGCGGCGTTCAACCGCCGCGCATTCTGCCTCCGTCATCAGGGGGAAATAGACATGGCCCGCAAGCCCAGGCCGAAACCCGATGACGCCCTTGTTCACCAGACGGCTTAAGAGCGTGCGAATCGTGGTGGGTTTCCAGTCCGTGGTCTTCTGCAGCACGGACACTACCTCCGTTCCCGACGCTTCATTCTGGGTCCACAGTACGCGCAAAACCTCCCATTCCGCATCGGACACACGTGGCATCCGGTTCGCCTCCTAAACTACTAATGTAGTCTAATACTACATCTGTCGTTCATCATCGTCAAGACAACGAAAGTTTGGGCATGGCACTAATGCGTTCTCGCCCCCAAAAGTGCCCCAGAGCTTGGTGCACTTATGCCCCCAAGAGTTCCTTAGATGCAGACCATTGTCTCATGCCAATGAGCCTTCTGCGACGAACCCCGTGGTCTCCGGCTGCCAAGAAAAACGAGAGGCGAAAAAATTAGCGAAAGCCGATTTTGCGCTTGCTTATCAGGGAAATACGATAGACTGAGCGTCGGACACAAACCGAGCGGCTATTGCGTGCAAGTGCATGTGCCCAAGGAACTGATGGGTGTTTAAACGCGCCAATGATGTCACCCAACGTACCGGCAGCTAAGTGACCGAGCAGCCCTACGACTTGAGCCAACGTCGCGTTGAACGAAGGTCCTAAGGTTGGATTACCAGAGGGCCCCATCATGACTCGCACCTGCCGGGCAGATGGATGAACGGGTATCGAAAAGGCTGAGTAAATACGAGCGTACCGTTCAGTGTATTTGTAGTCACTCCGCGATTTGTCCAATTCCTTGCACACCGCCTTTGGAGAGCAACTGACCTGTTGTTTGCCAGCCAGAGCCTTGGCGCCGTCGTCAGGTTGCTGTTTAGCAAATTCCCACCACCACCATTGGCTGACGGGACGTTCGGGAAAGTGGTGCTTAACCGTGTTCCAGTTCGCCTTGACGCGGGACCTCTCTTGGGCTGAAGGACCATATTGGACCTGCTCCCGGTGGCCTGCTCGACTTCTTCAATGCCTTTAAGATGATAGTACTGTTGCGCAGTCTGGAATTCTCCAAAAAGCTGGGAACGGGCACTAGGACTAGCCAAGATAAACTGCACCGAGATATCCGCCTCAAAAAGGTTCCGTAGAGTACTCGCCGTCTCAGCCAGACCGCCCGTTTGGACACACCCAAGCGCTCCCCAAAGTCCGTGACAGACTCTGACGTAAAGCGTTGGCAACCCCGATAGGGCGGCATTCGGTGGTTCGAAGAGCTGGCCCTCCTCTACCATGTAATTGGCTACATAAATGAGATCGTGCAGGTCGGTTACCATCGAGGCTAGTTTTGCCTGGTTTCCTGTAAGAAGTTGGCTCATGCCACCCGCGATTGTCTATTGGAATCGAAAATTTCGCACTCCCACCGCGACCGCGTCGGAACCCCCGTGGGTCGCGGTGAACACGCCTGCGTCACCGGAATCGGCGCTGGTGGTGAGCGCGGGCCCCACCACCTGGCGACGGAGACCATGACGCCGATTTTATCGTTTTGCGGGTGTAGGGGATACCGGGGATTTGACATGTTCGGGCAATTGGGAAGACCAAGGCATCAGGGCCTCCCAGGTCGCCAAATCGGTGAGGTCGTGGTTGGGGAGTTCTTCCAAGAGATATTGAAGATAAGCCCGGGGATTCAAACCATTTTCCTTGGCGGTTTCGATGATGCTATACGTGATCGCGCTGGCCTGGGCCCCGC
Source organism: Bacillota bacterium (assembly GCA_021797515.1). Taxonomy (GTDB): domain Bacteria; phylum Bacillota; class Sulfobacillia; order Sulfobacillales; family Sulfobacillaceae; genus Sulfobacillus_C. The sequence goes on from JAJZZP010000117.1 coordinate 3,925, forward strand.
GGGGGGTATTCATGAACAAAAACCCAGTGTTCATGCGGGTTTCGTCGTTTTTTCAGGGTCGAAATTTGTTGTGAATTTGCGGTGTGAAAGTCAAGTTAGAACCCATATTTCGCACCCTGACCCAGAGGTAGACGCCAGACCTTTCTGGCTCATTCTCGAATCCAGTGATAGGGGCTTGTACATCGGTGGAGTTCAGCAAGGGACCGCCCGAAGGCGTCAACAGCCGGATTACAATGAAACATCGGCGAAGAGACGGACACGCCGGGATGGAGT
>JAJZZP010000063.1 GCA_021797515.1 Bacillota bacterium
GTTTGGTCCAATAATAGAGGCTCCGTTCCCGCATTTCTCCGGTGTTCCGAATCTGGATCTCGACGGCAATCAGCGTCGCCTGTTCCGTGCGGGCTAAAATATCCAACACCGACATTTTATCCGTCAAAGCGTCCTTCTCGATATACGGGTTGAGGAGCTGCACGGACGTCACGCGGGGCGCGCCCGCGTCCTCAAAGATGCCATTGAGAAAGGCGATTAAGAGATCGGTCCGTTCTTCATCGCCAAACAACCGTTTAAAGAGAAAATCAACCAACGGACTTAAGAGCACCTCATCCGCCACCGTGCCACCCCCTTTGGTCTCTCTAGTATACCCAGTTCGCCGCGGAAGGGATAGGGAACCGCGGCGTCGTCGTGACGCGCCTCCGGGCGCGCACGGCGTGCTCTGGGCAGAGGGGTTTCGCCCGGTGTTTGATGAGCGGGACACCGCGTTTGTCGTCTCGTCCCGCCCCTAGAGCTGGCCGTCCGCCATCGTATCCGGCACTTTTTTGGAAGGTCGCTGTTTCCGCCAAAAGATCGGCGCGCGCGAAATCGTGTTCCTGCGGCGCGTTGAATTTCCTTATGGACCCCAAACTTAATCGTCTTCGTGACCAGGCTCGTGAGGTTCCCGTTCTGTCATTTCAGCCATAATGTTTTGGGCTTTCTGACGGAACTCCTGCGGCCGTTTGCCATACAATCGTGCGGAGAATACCGTGATGATCGTCAGCAAATCGTCCGCGAGTTCTTCCAGGGATGTTTTGGGTTCACTACCCTGCGTGGACTCAATCGTGACGCCATGACTGTTCAAATGTCGTGCGAGATACCGATATCCAAAGCGCGTCAAGCGGTCGGGATATTCGATGAGTACCCGTTGAAATTCGCGATGTATTGCCATGGTTAAGAGTTGTTGCAGCGGCTTTGTTTTCTTATGGTGGCTATGACAGCGCGATCAATTTTAGCGAAGAAACCGATGGATCAGCCCGGAATGTGGGGCGTTCCGTCATCAGCGCACCCAGTTTGGGAGTCTTATTTCAGGTCGTGCCGGCCTTTGCTGTGGATATACGCTACCCGCTAACCATTCAGCCGTTGGCCATTGTCAGCGAGGCCCGTATTCAATGACCGACCATCGAGATCCACTTCCGACCACGATACACCGAGATATTTGTGCGCGGCCGATGACCAAGGCATCCCAGAACGAAATCTGATGGTGTTGACGGACGGCATAAAAGAGGGCACACATACCTGACACCATCAAGGTGTCGTGTGAACCTTTAGGGAGACTCTCCGACTTGTTGAAGAACACTCGCATAAAACAAAGTACTGAGGCGAAAATTGCAACCGATGCGGTCTGAACGGCTGTTCACCTCTGAGATGAGGTGACATTGTTTGACTAACCGTAGTATTCCCACGGTGCCGATGGTCGACACCGTCAGCGTACTGGCAAATTGTCGGGCCATTTTGTCATCCGGAATCGCCACGTGAGCGTTCAGTTCTTTGGTGGCCACCACGACTTCGAGTTCTCCTCGGTGAAACTTTCCTATATGCGTGCTCCACATGGTAAACGTGATAGACGAGCACACGGTGGGCGGCAATCGCTTGGGTCAATTCGGTCTGACCATATCGGTTCGATGCCGCCATGACTTCCTCGATGACACCGTTGGGAATCACCACTTAGTCAAACAATTGACAAAAAAGGGCAACTTCTTCGATCATTGCCAGTGCGATCCAAGGGCTCATATTGGTCACCACCTTAACCGTCATGTGGTGGCCTCTTAGCTAACTTTTCTATGGCCGTATCGTCCAAGAGTTTATCTTCGAGAGTATATTCCATACGTGCCAATCCTTGGATCCGCAAAATGTCAATGAACTCCCGGCGACTTCTGAGCTAATTGTGCAGCTCGTGCCAGCGAAACTTTTTTGCCGATATACATCTCGATCGCCAGCGAAATCATCGCGATCTCGTCGAGATCGTGACCGGATCCGAACTGCTCCAGAAAAGGCCGGAACTCCACGGGCAGCGATACTTGAAATTTTGAATCCAAGGACATAACAACTATCACCATCCCTCTTGCATGGACATTGCTGTGCCTCTCGCGATTCTCGACGCACCGTCCGATGATTCTGAGACATGCTTAGGATTGACCAGAAAAATTCCCACCTGTGTCCACCGCGGTAGTGTGCTAAAGTTGATAAGCACCATTCACCGCTAAAAACGGAGCTCAATCCAGGTCAGATCAGGTGATCTAAGGCTATTATAGGCGGCGCCAGGTTTCCGAATATGGTCCAGGGGCACGGCCCGCGGTATCGGTTTTAGGGTGCTTACTAGTAGGCTCTCAATAATCATGATCGAAGGGTTTCGAACGCTTAATCACAACCGAGAATCATCCACAATCACATCGTACTCCACTGCCCCCCGCGCTTGATGGCCTCGCTCCACCGATGGCGGGCATGGGATCGCCATAATTTATCGCGAGTTGGCTCATACGAGCCGACGAAGGTTCCGCCGCCGTTTCCGATGCCGATGTTGAAGGCCAAAGCCGCCATCTTGGCCACGCCTAAAGCGGCCAAATCCTCAATGGCGGTGACCTGCACTTTTAAGCCCGTGATATCACTTTGGTACTGCATGAGATAGGGATTTCGCGAAGGACCTCCATCACACCGGAGTTCCGTCAAAGGGTGCCCCACCATGTCGAGTGCCTGGACGATGTCATCAATACGGTGGGCAATGCCGCGAAGTGCTGCTTGAATGATCTGGTCGCGACAGGTTCCACGATGGATGCCCAGCAGGATACCGCGAGCAGCAGGATCCCACCAGGGAGCACCCAAGCCGGCTAACGCGGGAACCATGACCAACTGATCATCTTCGGGCGTCCCCGCTACGAGACCGGCATCTTCTGGGCTCTGAAGCAAACCCAAATCGACCAACCATTCAATGGCTGCTCCCGCAGTAAACACCCCGCCATCCAATGCGTAAGTCACCCGCTCATCTCCCAGCTGCCAGGCAATGGTCGGCAGCACCCCCTTGGCCTCCGGCCGTTGAGAACCGACATTGGCCAGAAGAAAGGCTCCGGTACCATACGACACTTTGGCTTGCCCCGCTTTATGACACCCGTGCCCAAACAGGGCCGCCTGCTGATCAACGGCCAAGCCCGAGACCGGAACACGCTCCCCGGCTAACGATGGCTTGAGCACCCCAACCACACCGCTGTTGGGTACGATCGTCGGCAACTCCCCTCGCTGCACGTTAAACACGTTAAGCAGCTCGTCAGACCATGTCCCTTGGGTTAAATCCAACAGTTGGGTACGGCTCGCTGTAGCTATGTCGGTAATGTAGAGGGGATCCTCCAGCAAGTGCCACAGAATCCAACTGTCGGTGGTGCTTAATCGAAGCGTTCCCGCTCTGCGAGCATCCTGCACCGCCGGAACCTCTTGGAGGAGCCATTGCATCTTGGTGGACGAAAAGTACGGGTCAATGGGCAGCCCGCTGATTGACTGGATAAAAGGTTCCAATCCGGAACCCCGCAATTGCTCACAAATCGCGAACGTGCGACGGCATTGCCAAACAATGGCTGGCGCCAGCGCTTGCCCGGTCTTGGCGTCCCAAGCGACGACAGTTTCACCTTGATTGGCCAGACCCATGCCATGGACCGGATTCCCTAGACGCCTTGGATCATGGAGAATCTCGTGGATTGTCGCAATAACGGCCGATACTAAGTCGTTGGGATCCTGCTCCACCCACCCAGACTGAGGGTAGTGTGCCTTCACGTGACAGACCGCATCGGCCACCGGGGCTCCTTGATTGTCGAAGAGCACTGCCTTGGTCCGAGTCGTTCCCGCATCGACGCCAAGCCACAGTCCCTCATTCATCGCTGTTCTCCTGATTCAATAGCCGACGGAGGTTAGCTTCGAATAACTGAGCTTGCTTACGCGAGACGTTTCCCAGCATCGCCTCGCCTAACGAGGCGAGCCTGCCCGACGTTTTGATATCCAGTCGATAGTGAAAGCCTTGCACGGCCTCCTCTACGACCCGGTCGATCACCACTTGGCATTCAAAGAGTCCAGCCAAGGTTTCCGGACGGCCCTTAATGGTCAACTGTATTCCGGATTGGCCGCGTGTTATGGTGCCGGAGATGCGACTTTTCAATTGCATGAAGGGCAAGGGTACCACCATCTTCGCTTCCACCCGATCCTCGGAAATGGTCAAATCCTGAAGCCCGGGCACCGTTTCCGCAAGTCGCGGAATATCGTCCAAAGCGTGCGTCAGCCTATTTACGTCATAACTGCCTACGATCCTGCCCTCTACGTGCATTCGTCCAGAGCCTCCTTAATTTCACGTGCCAGCGTGTTCAGATCAACGGTGCACATGGTAAGCGGTGGAAGCGCCCAGACGTTCCGGTCGGCAATACGGCCGGAAGGGCCCGTAACGATGCGCCCGCGCTCATCCCGGATAATTTCCGCGTTATGCTTCAGATATGGAGCCATGGGTTCAATCCCTCCGCTGAAGCAAAGCACATCCCCAAAAAAGATTTCGAAACTATCGTCGGCCATGGTCACCATGACCGATTCGAAATTTCCTCGGCCTTGAATCCTATTCACCGTTTGGATGTGTAGGACGTCAGATGGGAGGTCCGGTGCCGAGGCGTTTGTCAGTACCGTGGTCTCAATACCTGCTTCGCGATACCGCTCCTTCCACAGCAGTATTGTTTCCATAGTGTCTTCACCTAGAGCAATGAGTATCGGGTTGTCGCCCATCATCACGCCACGGCGCCAAAATTGCTCGAGTCCGTCCGGCGTATAGACGTGCGCCGGCCGCTCTCCGGCAATCTGGCTTAGTCCTGGGGGGCGATGAAATCCCCCTGTCGCCAGTACAACGGTCTGCGAACGCAAAATGCGCATACCATGTTGGTTGACACAGGTCAGAAACCATGATTCGTCCCGGTTTCCCTCTAACTCAATCAAGGTAGCGCGCACAGTTCCGGCCACCCCGTGAGCGTCCAAAATGAGCGGGTCCAATCCTATCTCGCGAAGCCGTTCGGCCACTGCTGCTCCCCAATGATCCCCACCTACCACGGTGATAGCCGTACGAAGACTGTAGTCTAAATCCTCTGACACCGTTTCCGGCATGCGAACTTGATGAACACCCGGCAGCGGTGGCTCGTTCCCTTTGGGAATAGCCCACCATAACGTGTGATGCTTCGCCGCGACGCGATCCATGATGGCTGCCCCGCAAATATTGCCTTGGCATTCCCCTAACATCGCGCCGGTTCGCCGCTTGATACCGTCCAAAGTCTGGGCGGACACGGGGTTTTCCAGACCCCGTTGAATCTCCCCAGCGGTGATCGATCGACAAAGACACACGACCTCTTCGCCATCCGGAGCGGGTTCGTCGACAAATAACGCAGGCGCGGGAAGCCATACGGTTCTCTCAGGCAAGTCCATCCCATGGCTCTGAAGCTCTTCTTTTACATACTGGGCGATCCCGACACTCGCGGAAAGACCCGTGGAGCGAATGCCGAGTACATGCAGGACACGGGGTGACCCGACCGACCATTGGATGTGATAGTCGGATTGGTCGGAAGTTGCCCTGAGCCCGGCAAATTGGCGAATGCTCCGGATGTGGGCAACACCTGGCACCATCGTTTGGGTTTCTTGGAGAATCCTCTGCAGGCTCTCCTCCGTGGTGCCAAAATCCTCTTTATCCACCCCGTCTTCGGCGGTGGGGCCAAGCAAAATACCGCCGAAGGCAATCGGCGTCACCGTAATTCCCTTAGAGATGGCCGAGGGCACAGGCAACAATATGGCATGAACACCGAGGTCTTCCTCACTAATTAGGAATTGGCCCTTTCGCGGGTGAAGTCGGATATTATCCCCTAATCCCTGAGCCAGCGCATCGCCCCAGAGTCCACCAGCATTTACCACCCACCGGGCGTGAAGGGTCTCGTCTCCAACATGAACCGCGACTCCCTCTTCATCCGGTATCATGGCGCTAACGGCGTGGCCAAGGTTAAACGTCACGCCGTTCAAAGCCGCTTGTTCCGCAAATGCTCGGAGTGCGGAAAAAGGGTCAACCACTTTTTCCTCGGGGACGTAAAGCGCCTCTAATACCGCAGGAGACACCGCGGCGATTCGGTCACGGACGGCATTGCCAGAAACCCGCTCGACCGCCACTTCCATGGCTTTAGCCATCGATTGATACTTGTCCAAGCCCTCAAGGTCGTTCGCTGAACGAGCTAGCATGTAGGCCCCGGCAGGCACCCAGGGAATGGGAGCGTCCGCCAAGATCTCCTGCCACTCGCCGCGCGCTCGTTGCAGCAACCACGCCTCCAGTGATCCCACAGGGGCGTCAAATCCGGTGTGAATGATGGCGGAATTAGCTTTGGAGGTTCCGGACCCTATTTCCCGATGCCGATCCACCACCAATACACGCCCCTGATATTGTGAGAGCGTCCGGGCGATCGCCGTGCCGACGATGCCCGCTCCAACTATGATGACATCCCATGAAGATGAATCTCTCATATCCTAAGCGCCTCCAAGTGGTAATGAAGAGGCCGAATCCGCTCCGGCCTCTAAAGGTTCATGTCTCCAGGTCCAATGACGCCGACGCGAAATTACGGCGACGAAAGCCGGCGAAGTAGACCACGAGTCCTAACACCAGGATGCCCACAGTCCAGATCGCCACCTGGTGAAATTGCTTCGGAATCGTCAGTACGAGAACTGAGAACACCAGCCAAATGCTCGCAATCACCGCGATGGGACGTCCCCAACGAGCCCACTTGGTCGAGGCCAATGCTGCGGGGAGCCTCCGATATGAGAACAGATAGGTGACGGTGGTAAAGAGGTATATTAGCGCCGGTAACACCGCTGTGGTACCGACCAATACCGTGAGAGAGCTAGAAAAGTACGCGCCTACGATACCCAGCACCGCCAGCAAAATCAGAGCGGCAACCGGTGTCTCGAATCTCGGGGACACCCGGCGGAAGAGCCCGCTGGCAAAGAAGTTCCCGTCACGGCTCATGGCAAAAATCAATCGGCCTCCCGAGGTCATAATGACCAATCCGCAAGCAAAGATAGAGATCATCACCAGCACCAAGAACAGGGTGCCGAAGACCGCCCCCAGATTGGAATCAATAATGTATGGAAGCGGAGCCGAGGACGCAATCGCCTTCCCCAAATTGGGGATGGAAATGACGGCAGCCACCAGAAACAGGGTACCCAACGCTCCCGCCAGTGCCACGGAGGTCACGATGGCGCGCGGCACCACCCGGTGGGCTTGCTTGGTCTCTTCGGACAAGTTGGCCGCCGCTTCAAATCCCACGATAGTGAAGAGCCCCATCAACAGCGACAGAACAAACGGTCCAACATAAGAACCTCTCACGTTGGCGTGGTAAGCCAAGTTATTCCAATGCGGATGATGCACAAAAGCCAGAATGGCCAGCACAATGGTTAACCCCAGAAACCCGCCTGCTTCAGTGAAAACAGCAGCGCTGTTAATGCCCGACGTCGCTTTTACGCTGAAGACATTCAATAACAGTTGCACCAAGATGGTCACAATGACAATATCGGTCAGGTGAGCAGCTGTTGGTGAAATCCCCAATACCTGAGCGACAATCGGGGCCAGGCCGCTGTCGACAGCGGGTACCACCAATGCCAGAAAGGCAAAGGACATCCAGCCGGTAAACCATCCTACACCCGGAGTGGCCAAACGCCGTATCCATTGATACGAATAGCCGGAGATAGGGATTCGGCTGGCTAAATCTGCAAACACCGCAGCAACGAACAGTTGCCCTATGGCCGCAACGGGCCATGTCCAAATACCAGCGGGCCCACCAGTGGTGAGAACAAAAGAAAAGTTGGTAAAAATCCCGGTGGTGATCGAGATAAAGGAAAAGGCCACAGCAAATGAGGCGAAAAGTCCCAAGGTCCGTTTTAGCTCACCGCGATAGGAGAAACGGCTTAATACTTCCTCGTCGGATAATAATTGAACGGGTGGCTCCAAGATCGCACCTTCCTTTCTATCATACCAATGGATCATTGGTTGATCGGAAAGTACGCTAAAATTCTCAATTCGTCAATAGTTTGGCAATAAAATGATAAAATTTTTTCGGAAGGAGAATCGATCGGTGGCAGCGTACCAGGATGTTAGCGCAGAACTAAAAAAATTGATTCTAGAAAACCTTAAACCGGGCGAGCCCTTGCCGTCTGAGCGTGACCTGGCCGAATTTTTGCACACATCAAGAGACACCATTCGGCGTATTTTTCAGGGGTTTCGCGAAGAAGGGCTAATTCGTCAGCAACAAGGGCAAGGCACTTTTGTCGCCGAGCCGCGTATCACGATGGACATTTCGGTGCTCCACAGCTTTACCACCGGTACACTTCTTAGCGGCAAGCAGCCTGCCTCCGACGTCCTCGTCACCGAAATTATCAAGACCACTCCCCGCCTCAGTGAATCTCTCAATCTCAATACTCACGATGAGGTCATCCACGTCGTTCGCCGCCGTTTGGCCAATGGCTTAGTCGTAGCCCTAGAGGATTCTTATTTTCCGAAGATCTACGTTCCTACTCTGCTAAATTGGGATCTCGGTCAGCACTCGATTTACGATCTCATGGGAAGAGAGTTCAACGCCCGACCAATAAGAGCCAGCCAAACGCTGGATGCCGTAGCTGCAGGTCAGATGGAAAGCTCCATTCTAGAGGTACGGCTCCGTGCGCCCCTAATTCGTATTACGCGGCAGGCGTATGATGATCGGAACCGACTAGTTGAGTTCGCCCGCGACCTTTTCCGTCCAGACCGGATCCAATTTGTGGCCGATTCACACGACGAATGACTACGCGGTATAGAAACCAATTCCCAAGCGTGCTTTACAGCAAGAACGAGAAACCGGGCGACACCCAGCTCACGTTGCGGGTACCGGATCCGGACCATCCGGATCGCCGCAAAAAAGTCTCTCTGATCGCCTTTATTGACGATGCCACACGGTATCTGGTGGGTAGCCGTTTTTTCTTCGATGAGAATCGGCCGCGTCTGGAGGAAGTCTTGAAGTGGGCCATTGTGCGGCATGGGATTCCCGAAATGATTCCCGTCGACAACGGGGCCGTGTACGCCTCGCATGACATGGCCTGGGTCTGTGGCGAACTCGGGATTGACCTGCGCCACAGCACCCCGTATCGCCCGCTATTAACCGGCTAATTTCCCACCTAGAGATCCGGCTGTAGTATCCATATATTAGGAAGGTATTAGCCGGTTAATAGGGGTTATCCGGACCCTTGTGGGTGCTCTAATCTCTGATTAGCCGGATAACCTGTTGGCGCTAATTCATTTTAGCTAAACCCATGCCAAAATGAATTGGCGCCAACACTCGGACCATAGCCCCGTTGCGGTGGAACAGGATTTTTACGCGCTGACCTTTCTGAGCAATATGGCCACCGTGGTCGCAGAAGACGCGCAACCCGACGCGGAAAAACGCCTCCATCAATCCTCGCATCCTTACAAATACACGGAATATCGCATTAATTGAAACATGTTGGTGGGGACTGTCAAAACCCGACTCATTAAAGCCATGTTAGAACCCGATCTCGACAAACGGGAGACAGCCTTTCAACGCGTGATCCGTCACATTCAGCGGGCCTTAATTCCGGTTCGACGGGACCGTGCGGCCCCGCGTCACAAGGGCCAGAAGGCCAATAAATACTCGCAAAACCGACGCCGATGCTTATGACGCCCTTAACCTAACCAGCATTGAGCAGGCGCCGTGCTTGACCGGGTGATCCATCATGCCTATCAGGTACCCATTCTCGGCGAGTCGATGCGCAAGATCTTGCCAACCGCGTCCGATTCCGCTATAACTGAACCAACGAGTACGGGGATGTAAAAGCGGTCACGATTTATTGGACTGAGTGGTCAGTAATTACTGGAATTTGTGGTCAAGTTGGTCGGAATACGCACCACCGACTACGTGAAAAACGGATCGGCGCAAAACGGGACTATAATGCGGCCTATGCTGCCGTGGGGCGTGGGTTCACGTCCGGTTATCTGAGAGTCTCAGGTTGCAAATCACCGGAGCTACTCGCTTTATGGTCTTGTTCGCCACGCGGCATTTTCGGCAGCCTTGTCGGCCCGGTTAGGCAAGTTCGGGCTCGAGGCATAATGTGGGGTGTTTAGCGGGAGCCGGAGCTTTGAGGTGCGACGGAAGAGCTGGCATTCAATTTGAAGGTTTTCATCGCATCGAATATAATGTTGGTGATGGAGTACTCGTGTTTTTCCAATACCCTTTTGGTCTCAGAAGCATCTTCCCGCATGATAACACTCCGTTTTTGGTTGATTTGGATGAAACCTTAATTATACCAAAAACCCCGTATTCATCCGGGCTATGTTGCTTTTTACCCCATTATATCTGTTGTGATTTCGAGGTGCGAAAGTCAAGGTGATATTATGAAAAAAGGCGAGGTCCTATGGACAAGACAAGGTTAAGTAAGGAAACACTCTCGAAAACTTTATATGAAAGAATTCTTCAGAATTTGCAACCGGGAGACAAATTGCCAGCGGAACGTCAATTAACCGCCGAGTTAAATGTAGGTCGCAATTCTTTGCGCGAAGCCCTCCGTCAATTTCAGGCGCTTGGCCTTGTGGATATTCGACATGGCTCAGGATATTACCGGTCTGACATCAACATGAATTCTCTTTTGTTACCAATCAGTGACCAAGTTGCACAGAAGCGCATTTTGGTCGAAGAGATCGTTGAAGCACGATTGGTGATAGAACTCGCGATTCTTAGGTTAGCGTTTCAGCGCTCTACTGCAACAAAGTTGGATACTATTGGTCAGTATCTAGAGACCGCTATTAGTCTAGGCAGTAATGATAGCCCAGATCTCCGGTTCGAAGAATTATTAGGGGAAATGGTGGGAAACCCGATACTAGGTGCGATGCAACGCCTGCTCCATCTCGTGTGGAAAGACGTAACCCGACGAGGATGGCGCCATCGTGATAAAGCCGAGAACCATAACGATCATGTTCAGATCTTTTTAAGCATTCGCTCACAAAATCTAGACAAAGCTGAAAAACTGATGACTGATCATCTGAGATACGCAGTGGTGAAGTTTGTTGAACTGAACACGGTAGACGAAAGCGCGTCCGACAATTCTCCTCAGCCATAACCCACGCATGCACTCGTGCGATTGTTCCCATTTCGAGTAGCCCGCAGGCGTCGCGGTTTAGACGGACTGCCACTCTGTTGGCCGCCCCTTTCGGTTGGCGGTGCCTCATTTCGCCTTACCCGGCCTCCTGCGAATCCGGGTAGAAGGGCCGCCCTTGTACCCGGAGACGGATCCCGTAAGGGGGATCCTCCTATTCTACAGCGGAGCTAGCGGACCAACCGCCCCTCCAGTTACTCTACTCTCGCGAAAAACGCCCGTCGGAAATAGTCATTCTCGACGCCTTGCGCGATTTGGACATCCGTCGGGAATCCCCTGAGACACTAAAGTGGTATCAGTGGGTTGTCGTACTCCCGCGATTTGACTCATAAAAAAAGTACTCCAAATACCTTCGTTGCCTCATAAAAAAATGTACTCAAAAAAGGAGTGCTACGCGTTTCTCCCCATGTGCTTCGTCACTCGAAGGCCGTTCATCTTTTGCAGTCCGGAGTGAACCTCATCTTCATCCGCGACTTTCTTGGACACAGTGACGTCACAACGACGGAAATCTACGCCCGCGTGGACACCGAAACACGACGCCGCGCGTTAGAGGCAACCTGGATTCCTGGTACAATCCCGGAGTTAACGTCCTGGACGGAAGATTCGGACCTCGTAAATTGGTTGCACCAATTGTGCACACCACCCATGAATCCATAATTTCCAACCGCGCTTCGACGTAAGGTTATGGAGAGTCCCGCCAGCGGCTACCCTTTTGATTCCTGAAGGAGCGGCTGCTTCTCCACATAACCTGCAGGTCCACATTAAAAATTGAGCACAGACTTTTTTCGTTTATCCGCCTCAACTGGCGTGGTCGCGTTCTACGCACAGTTGAAACGGTAGTGAATAGCATTGCCAATACCCGAACGGAAGGGGCTAACCGTAAAAGCAGAACTCGACACCAGATTCTATCCGACCGGGATCCACATCGATGATGAGACCATGGCTCGTTTGGACTTAATACCGGAATCATTCCATGGTGAGTGGAATTATGCGATTAGACCTCAGTCCCTAAATGCCGAAGTTATTTCGTCGTGAGTCCTTAGATGCACTGGGGGTTCCGATTGACCGTGGGTTTGTCTGGGATCCGTCGGGCTAAAGGTCAAAATTAATTCCGCGAGTTCCTGTTCTCTGACTTGCGGAACTTGAACCATAAGAAAAATTTTTGGAAAATATCCGTCTATGAAGAAGGAAAAACCTTAATCAATGGAGAAACTCATCCTACCAATAAAATTGGTAGGATGAGTTTCTGATAAAGAAACACCCGTACCCCGGCCAAGGCCCTCCCATCCATGAAAAAAGGAGGCGACTGTGTCAGCGAGGCATGATCTGCATGTGGGGCTATGGTACGCATTGAAACACCGTATCTTGCGTTACCAATCTGTTTTCAGAGGAGGTAAATTAAAGATGGCAACATCCGGGTCAGCGTTAAATAAGCGACCGATCACCCTACGGAAAATTGTCGGCCTGTGCACGGCGGGGGGATTTTTGGACGGGTATTCATTGTTAATCATGTCCGCGGCTCTTCTGTTGTTAGTGCCTCGTTTTAAAATGACATCCGGTACGGAAGGCGTCATTACGGCTGTGCCGTTTTTAGGCATGGCCATCGGAGCGCTTATTGCAGGTCCGTTGGTTGATAAATTGGGCCGACGGATAGTTTTTCTTACTGACGTCACCATTTTTTTCGTTCTTTCCATACTTTTGGGTCTTAGTCAGAATGTCACAGAACTGGGTATTTTACGCTTTATCATTGGGCTGGCCATTGGTGCTGACATGCCCACTAGTTCGTCCATGCTGGCGGAATTTAGCCCCGACCGTCTACGCGGCGCATTAACATCGCTCTTAAATACTGTTTGGTTATTCGGCTTCGTTATAGCTGGATTGGTCGGATACATCCTGTATCAAACTGCTGGTCCTGAGGCCTGGCGATGGATGTTTGTGTCAGCGGCTGTTCCGGCGCTCATTGTATTGATTATGCGGCGTGATGTCCCCGAAACGCCCCGCTGGCTGATGGCGGCCGGTCGATCACAAGAGGCCCATGAGGCTGAAGAGCGGATCATCGGTGGGGAAAAGATCGACCCTATCGCGATTTCAGCCGAACATCGCGGCCAATATCGAACAGTGTTCCGACGCGAATATCGTGGTAAGGTTACATTTTTTACCGCTTATTGGTTAGTGCAAAGCCTTGGTGGTGCCCCGCTGTTAACATATACAGCGGTAATTTTTCAACGAGTAATTCACTTCAGTGGTTCAGAAGCATTGTTATTTAATGTGGGCTTGAGTTGTCTTTACGTCATCTTCAGTCTACTTGTCCAATTTACCGTGCTAGAACGGTCCGGACGCAAAAGTCTAGCTGCGTGGACCTTAGGCATTACGGTTGCCGGAGCAGCTGTAACCGCATATGTTGAACACCTCACTCCACTCTTGGTGGTCGTCTATACCATTGCGATCGTGGCATCCCAACTAACGGTCATTCCCTATTGGCCATGGTCGGTAGAGCAACTGCCTACTCATGTTCGTGCGACAGGACAGTCCATTGGAAGTGCGGGAGGGAAGGTGGGAGCATTTTTGGGGACTTTGCTGTTGCCAACACTCCTAGCGGTGGCGGGATGGACAACACTTTTCTTAGTTGCAGCGGCGGTGTTCTTTGTCGTGTTTCTCATTGTGATGTTTTTCGGCAAAGAGACAAAGAACACGGCGCTCGATAGCCTAGAGAAAGCTCAAACAACATCTACTAAATTCAAGGGAGAGATCACCTCATGAACATCATTTTCCTGATGAACGACACCCTACGCGCAGACCACATCAACGCCTATCAACGACATACTCCATGGAACCGTCCGGGACATGAAGGTCAGCCATTTATCGAGACGCCTCATCTCGATAAACTTGCCGAGGAATCCGCTCTCTTTGATCGATGCTATGTTGGATCTTATCCGACGATTCCCAATAGGCACGATCTTGCGACGGGTCGGTTTGGGTTCCCAACCATAGGCTGGGAACCCCTCAAGGCCGACGAGGTAGTGATTGCCGAACGATTGGAGTCTCGAGGATATGTCAGCATGATGATCTTTGATACACCGCCGCTCGCAAATGATGACTATAATTTTACAAGAGGATTTACTGCTTGGGATTGGGTGCGTGGTCAACACCGCGACCGTTGGATCACTGATCCGGTGGAACTCACATTGCCCACGAGCTACAAGACCAAGAGCCCGACTGGTCTGCAGCTTTACTTGTTAAATGCAACTCGTCGCCAGTATGAACGCGACTGGATGTGTGCTAAGACGGCATTGGCAGCTTGCGATTGGCTCGAACGGAATAAGACCCGTGAGCGATTCTTCCTATGGGTCGATATGTGGGATCCTCATGATCCGTTTGAGGCACCGACTTACGATATGGCACGCTATACCGATCCGGATTATCGCGGTCTCCCCATCATTTATCCGAAATATGGTCGAGCCGATTACATGACACCTGAGGAGCTCAATGATGTCCGTGCTCGATATGCTGCCAAAGTGCAGTTTGTCGATCGTTCCGTTGGGCGCATTTTGGACTGTGTGCAAGCTGTAGGCCTCGACCGTAATACCCTGATTATTCACACGACGGACCACGGGCATCTCTTTGGCGAACATGGATTACAAGGGAAACCTACTGGACCTCTTGGTCGACTGTATGAACCCACCACGCGCATCCCGCTCCTTATTCGTCATCCAGAGGGTTTGGGTCAAGGTCGCCGCATAGGTGCCATCGTACAACCTCCCGATGTAACTGCCACCATATTGGCGGCCGCCGGGATTTCCGATGCAGAGATTCAAGGTGAATCACTATTGCCCTTAATGGCGGGTACGTCAGAGGGGTCTCGCAAATATGCATTTTCCGGCCGATTTTCCCGTCAGGTCAATATATTATCAGCCGGAGCGGCAGCGCCAAAGCGCGGTGCAGCATCGTTTGATGGCTGGGTAGGCATTGATGCCACATCGGAACCGATCACAGTCACAACTGATGAGTGGAGTTTGATCGTCTCCCCCGATGGAGGGCCACCCCCTGAGCTCTATCACCTAACCAATGATCCTTCCCAACAGCACAATGTGTATAACGCTTACTCCAAAGAAGCGGAAGAACTTCATCAAGCATTGGTAGATTTTCTCACCGAGTGTGGAGCCTCAAGAGAACGAATTGCTGCGTATACCATGGGATCGCACGGCACATCATCGACTACCGCCCAGGCCTTGCCGACGTCGACTCTCGTCTACTCCATTAGAATCGACGGGCGACCATATGCTTTCTTGAGCGAAGACGAGGCAATCTTTAATCGCGTAGATGACAGCCCTATCGAATCGATGACGTTAGATCGCTTACAAAGCATCGATGGTCACGCGATGGTCTGTATCGGCGACCAATACTATTGGGCCACAGATGTAGCGTTCGCGACGCGATCTCAAGAATAGCGTCTTGAGGGAGCGGGCTCCGGAATCACGATCACGACTTACAAATGCGTTCGGGATCCAACTACTTCCGGAGTCTCGCTTCTTCGTTACTGACACATACCAATTAGGTTACAGACGAGGAGGATTGAAAGCATGGGCAACGTGGAGGCATTTGCCGACCTTGACGAAGCGAAGCTAAACCAAATACATTTGCGCATTACCGTTTTGAGTGCATTGGGCGAGTTTTTGGATGGATACGATTTATTAATTATTGTCGGGGCTCTATTGCTCATTGTGCCGGAATTTCATTTAGCTGCTTTTCAAGTCGGAGGATTAGCGACAGCCGCCTACGGCGGATCGGTTGTTGGGTCGTTACTCTCGGGATGGATAGCTGACAAATTGGGGCGTCGTGGGGTGATGATTTTAGATTTCGTTCTCTTTGTAGTAGCAGCGGCATTTGCCGCAGTATCGCAAAACATAACCGAATTATTGTTGGCCAGATTTCTAATCGGGGTGGGCATAGGAGGAGATTTTGCGCCAAGTTACTCTTTGGTGTCCGAGATTGCTCCACGAAATCGTCGGGGAACTTTATTGAGTTCACTGCAAGTATTTTGGGGTATTGGGGGAATGGCGGCTGGTCTTGTGGGCATAGTACTGTTCCGGGTAGGAGGGCCAGAAGCGTGGCGGTGGATGTTCTTGTCGGCCGTTATTCCAGCCATTATCGTTATCTTGTTACGACGGAGTCTACCAGAAAGTCCACGGTGGCTTGCAGACCGCGGTGAGGGGGATAAGGCAGCCGTTGCCGCTGACATGTTAGTTCCTGGCTCAACGCACAACAAATTAGCCTTGTTATCTAGCCAACCCCCTCTGACGAAGCATACTGGTCGTGACTTGGTGCGGTCTCCGTTCTTGGGCATGATTATCACAGTCGGTTTTATGCAATTTTTCAATACAGCTGGGGGAGTGCTCTTGTTGGTCTATGGCCCGTTACTTGTTACTGAGCTCGGCTTGACGACCAAGATAGGGGGGGTGGAATTCTCAGCGATAGAATTCGGGGCATTCTTTGTCGGGACTTTCATTAACATGGTTCTGGTAGAAAAAGTTGGACGTCGCGCGATTCTATGGGTGTGCGCGGCTTTCCAGATCTTGGCCTTCGGATTTTTAGCGATCTTGGGGCATACAGATGGACATCTTATCGTTTACCTATTTCCCTTCGTATTTGCAACTAATGTGATGGGAGCCGTATCGATGTATACATGGTCTGCAGAGTTTTTTCCAACCCATATTCGAGCACGAGCAGATGGCATCCTCTTTGCTGCTACCCGATTAGGGGCCGTAGTAATCGGTCTTGTTATTCCCTTTATAATTTTGATTGGCAAGGGGGCATTAGTAATGGTCGTTGGTATGATCGTAGAGGTGTTGGTGCTAGCTATTGGTCTCATTTGGTGGCGCAAGGAAACCCGCGGGATTAGTTTGGAAGATATGCCCGGCAGTGTTTCCATGCGATCATCCAATACGAGCCAGATGACGTAGTGTTTAGGTATAGCCTAAGCATCCCCTTGTTATTTCTCGAATTAGCCTACGACAAGACACGAATTAGATGCTAAGCAGCATTCTCACAAATGTCAGAGTGCGAACAATCCCTACGAAAGGAAGTGACTCAAAAATGAAACTTAGTGAAAGTGTGGCCATAGTCACAGGAGCTGGTAGCGGTATTGGACGGGCAATTGCGTTGCGATTAGCCGAAGTCAGTTGCAAGGTAGTTGTGGCCGATTTCGATGAAATGTCAGCAATGGCGACTGTGGACGCGATTCGTGATCTTAATCGGGATGCAATAGCGGTCATAGGGGATGTGTCGAAACAGGGCGATGCCCAAACAATTGTGGCCGAAGCCATGAGTGCGTATGGGGCAGTGCATATTCTTGTAAATAGCGCAGGAATCATGGCCAACGCATCTGTTATGGATGAGACTCCGATACAATGGAACCGCATCCTTGATGTCAACTTAACAGGTGCGTTTATGATGTCGAAATATGCGGTGGCGGCCATCAAGGAAAGCGGTGGAGGATCTATCGTTAATATTGGTTCTATCCTAGGTATTCAGGGGGCACCTCAGTCGATCGCCTACACTGCTTCTAAAGGCGGTATTATTGCTATTACGCGTGCCCTTGCCGCAGAAACAGCTTCTTTACAAATCCGGGTGAATTGTATTAGTCCAGGCACCATTGACACCCCGCTGGTTCGCGGATTTTTAGGACGAGAGGCTCAAGATGTCGAGAAGGCATTGGCTCAGATGATCAGTTTACATCCACTAGGACGCATTGGAACCCCGAGGGATGTAGCGAATGCTGCTCTTTGGCTCGTCTCGGAAGAGTCATCTTTTGTAACGGGAATCAATCTGGTGGTGGATGGGGGTCGAACCATTGCTACCGTGCAACCAAGAGGAATTTAGTTGCGCTCAGAAGGGTACGCCATCCAATAGGTGCACAGCGCCTTCACAACTAAAACACGGAAGATATTTCCGAGCAATAACGACCTTGTTGCCTAGAGAACCACTACACAATAGGACTAATGGCTATTACCGCGACTTTTAGGATTTGCAACTTGATCGAGGCAGTAAGTGCTTTATTGAGAGGACTCCATTCGCTAGGCCACTGAGTAGAAACCAATTTGGTTGAATTGTGCGGGGGGTAGACTTATCGGCTGTCAGCGCTTTCTCATGGGTCAGATAATGCGCACGAAACACAGTCGTTTCCATGAAGTTTCTCTATGTACCGTACCATAACTGTTAACGAGGAGGATCCCATGTATCAAATAGAATGGTTGGCTATTGGTGACAATCAAATTCCGGCGCAGTTTCTTTTTCATTTGGCCCCAAGTGACCAATGGTATCCAATTACATCGTTTGCGATTTTGCTGACAGGACCCAACGGCCGGCATCATGTGATTGATACTGGAGTTCGGTCTCCCAAAGAAATCAACGACAGACTGCCTCCAATGAGACATTGGAAGGTTGATCCTTCCCACTCTCTGGAACGTCAATTAATGGATCGGGGCATTTCTCTCAGCGACATCGACTCGGTCTTGTTGACCCATCTGCATTACGATCACTGTTCTCAAATTTCCATTTTTCCGCGCGCCGATATCATCGTCAGTCGTGCTGAGTGGACTTCTGTAGTGGCTCCTTATGACACCGAACTGCTTCGATTCGCGTACTATCCACGCGATATCTATGCGTGGATAGTACGCGATGGATGGGATCGTGTCCAACTGATTGACGATGGTGACGAAATTCTACCAGGCATTCAAGCTTGGGTTTTAGGCGGACATACACCCGGAAGCACTGCGTACCGCGTGAAAACTTCTAAGGGATTTGTGATGATAGCTGGGGATTTTATCAATACTTACAAAAATTGGGAGGAACATCATCCTCCGGGGTTGCTGGTATCTCTCGCAGAATGGTATGCGGGTTACCATCGTCTTGCTAAATCAGGTTCATTGATTATCCCATCCCATGACCCGACTCTAAGTGCTCGATATCCCACCGGAACAATTGTGTAAGAGGTAATTATATGTAACAATCGGCAATTTGGTAGGCATAGAAATTACTAGACAGTTTTGGAATGGTCCACTCGAAAAATTCCTCGGACGACGTGAGAACGATAGTGAGGTGGAGGGCTGTCGCTTCGCGATGAGTTGGTTCGCAGGGAGAAGCAACTCGGCTGTGTTTAGAATGCGGAACTTCTGTAGCATGTCGGAAAGAACGTCCTAAGCGTTGTGAATTCGCAGGACCTATAGGAATAGTTGGGGGCATAGCGGTTTCTAGAAAACAGTGCCTTGTTTCATCGGATCGTCCCGGGGAGTGGTTAGACGTGCGACCCATTACACAAGGCGCTCAGATTTTCCATGAGTTGGCGTATCGACCAGCGACGTTTCTCAAAATCGTCTTGCAATTGCAACATAACTAGTAGAATTCCGTCGGGAAGGATACCGCAGATGATTGGACTAAAAGGGGGGGAACCTCCCTTTGGAGATGTGGATCAAGCTATTACTGTGGGCATGGCACCAATGAGGAATGGGGGGTTCGCGAGGTGAAAAATCTTAACAGAGATGCGTTGAATCGCTTAGCAGATCTACTGGATATTCATTCTGATAGTGCTCTGTATCAGGTTCGAGCTCGAGTTCCAGGGCCTGAGGGCATGTTGCCGATTACGGATGAGATGTTGCGTTTATGGTCCAGCGGAGACCTTTTCTCTTTATCACAGAATGTGGGCATGGGTTGGAGACCCGAAGAAGTGCTGAAAGATCCAGTATTGATTTTGAGCACACAGGGCGGTATGCAAAATCAGGATGGAAGTCCCGTCGCACTCGGATACCATACTGGACATTGGGAAATCGGACGATTAGTGGAAAAGGCTGCTGAAGTTTTTCGTGAATTAGGGGCGATGCCCTATTCTGCTGCCGTAACTGATCCGTGTGATGGGAGAAGTCAAGGCACAACGGCCATGTTCGACTCGTTACCATATCGTAATGATGCTGCATTGGTCATGCGCCGTTTGATACGCTCGTTGCCGCGTCGCCGTGCAGTGATGGGGGTTTCCACGTGTGATAAGGGGCTTCCGGCTACCATGATGGCACTGGCTTCGCTTCGCGGCTTGCCGGGGATTTTGGTTCCCGGCGGTGTAACCTTGCTTCCACGACACGGGGAAGATGCAGGCAAGGTGCAGACCATTGGAACCCGGTTCTCGCAAGGCGAAATTACGCGCGATTATGCTGCCGAGATGGGTTGTCGGGCGTGTGCGTCACCGGGTGGGGGTTGTCAATTTCTTGGCACTGCAGCGACATCCCAAGTTGTCGCTGAGGCTATGGGGATGGCTTTGCCCCATTCCGCCTTGATGCCGTCGGGTCAACTAATTTGGGAGGAAATGGCGAAACAATCCGCCCGTGCTTTGTGGCAGTTAGTGGAGAGCGGTTGGACCATGCAGGATATCCTTACCGATGCCTCCATAGAAAACGCCATGGTGGTTCACGCGGCCTTCGGCGGATCAACGAATTTAGTGTTGCATTTGCCCGCAGTGTCGCACGCCGCGGGGCGTAAAATACCAACAGTCGCCGATTGGAGGCGCATTAATGAAAATGTGCCTCGCCTTGTAAGTGTCATACCCAACGGTCCGTTTTATCATCCGACGGCTTTCGTGTTTCTGGCGGGAGGCGTGCCGGAAGTCATGCTGCACTTACGAAATCTAGGGTTGCTTGACACAAAGGTGAAGACGGTCGCTGGTGCCTCGTTAGGTGACGTGTTGGATTGGTGGGAAGGGTCGGTGCGGCGTCGGCAACTTCGCCAGCACCTTATTACGAGCGAAGGAATCAATCCCGACAAGGTTATTTTTCAACCGGAATCTGCACGTAAGATGGGAATGGGTATTACCGTGACGTTTCCAAGTGGCAATATTGCACCAGAAGGGGCAGTGATCAAGTCCACAGCCATTGACGCCAGCGTCTTGGACTCTGATGGAGTTTATCGGCATCGCGGGCCAGCCCGCGTCTTTACCCGGGAAACCGATGCTATTCGGGCCATTAAAGATGGCCGTATAAAACCTGGGGATGTGATGGTCTTGGTCGGTGTGGGACCTCTCGGGACTGGAATGGAGGAGACCTACCAAATTACGTCTGGACTTCGGTATCTCCCATTCGGTAAATACGTGGCATTAATAACTGATGCGCGGTTTTCCGGCGTGTCGACCGGGGCATGCATCGGGCACGTCAGTCCCGAAGGGCTTGCCGGTGGGCCCTTAGGAAAACTACGAGAGGGTGACTATATAGATATTGTCATTGACTCTCGACATGGCACGGGTGCGGTGAATTTTATTGGGACAGAGGACGAGGCGGTGTCCCCCAGACAGGGTGCGGAGATTCTTGCGGCGCGCCTACCCAATCCGGCCATGGAACCAGATCCAGAACTTCCGGCCGATACCCGACTCTGGGCAGCATTACAAACTATCAGCGGTGGCCCTTGGGCGGGCGCAGTTTATGATACAGATAAAATCCTTACAGCACTAGGAATGAATGAGATTCCGTCACCTATCGTTCGGGACGGCAATTAAAAGAAGCAATAGTTCATGATAATGGCATAAAACTTGACCCTCAACTTTGAATAATTTCGTAAGATTCGACACTGTTTTGGGGGGTGACAAACAGGAGTTCCGAGGGGCATGATGTGGGTAGCGGGTACACCGCATTAGCCGGATATCCTTTCCCTGACGGGCATATCGCCGAGTCACGCTTGCGCAAAAATACCGTCGTCTACCACCTCCCCCCGACGCGACGACGGGGCCAACGAGGCCGTCCGCGGGTACGAGGGAAGCGCCTGCCGCCCGTGTGACGGAGATGGCTGGGGAGTTGCCCACGGCAGTGTGGAAGACCGTGACCGTGGTGATCGGAGGAAAGTCGCCGGAGCGGCAAGTCGCGACGCTCCCGGTCATTGGGTATCCTCACCAGGTGGCGCGCCGCATTCTGTTGGTCTTCGTGAGAGATCCGGCCGATCCGGCGACATTGACCGTGTTCTTTACCACAGATCTGCCCCGCATCGGGGCGGCCGTAGTCCAGGCCACTGTTTTGCGCTGGCCCATCGAGGTCAGCTTCCCCGATGTGACACAATATTTAGGGGGCGAGGACCCACAGTCGTGGGTGGATCTGGCACCGGATCGCAACGTTGCGTGAGGATTCCGGGGTTTAGCCATGACCTCGGGTCACCTGGATGAAGAAGGGCGGGTCGATCGCGAGAGAATTTATTACACTCTGATGCCGTGAATGAGCGGACTCTTCGGATCTGCTACGCGGATGCGTCCCGATCATTCCCAGAGATATATAACGAGTGACAGCATATAGGGTGGACAGGAAGGATGAGCGAAGGATGCGGTTTGCGGAGATAATTTCGGAACCCCGCCCCACACCGTTTTGGACGATGTTAAAGCAGGTTGGTGTGGAGGAAGCGGTGGGTGTGTTGCCACGAGAATATGTGGATTGGCGGCGCACGACGATAGATAATCCATGGGACTATACCCCATTAGCGATCTATAAAGAAATGGTAGAAGAAGAAGGACTCCGCCTCACCGCAATTGAGGATAACCCGCCGATGGATAAAATTCGTTACGGAGCACCTGGGGCGGAAGAGGAGTTGGATAACGTATGCACTCTCATAGAAAATATGGGAAAACTGGGCATCTCGATCTGGTGCTATAACTGGATGGCTTCTTTAGGATGGATTAGGACCTCTTCCCGACTCCGCAGCCGAGCCGGCGCTATTGTGTCTGGCTACGATAGTCGTTTGTTGAGGTCAAATCCTCCTCCGTTAATGGGGCCGATTGACGCAGAGACTCTTTGGCATAATCTCGAGATCTTCCTCCGGCGCGTCGTGCCGGTTGCCGAAAAGGCGGGGGTAAAGTTGGCTATGCATCCTGATGATCCCCCAGTGATTCAACAAATCCGAGGTGTTGCACGGGTTATGAATACGGTTGAGGCTTATGAACGCCTTCTTGAATTGGTGCCTAGCGAGGTTAATGGGATCACCCTTTGCCAAGGAAACTTTACATTAATGACGGATGACCTGCCTCAAGTGATCCGACAATTGGGGGCGACGGGCAGGGTCTTTTTTGTACACTTCCGAGACGTGGAGGGGACGCCCGACCATTTTGTGGAAACCTTCATTGATGCCGGGAAAACGGATGTCTTGGAGTGTATGCGAGCATACCGAGATGTTGGATTTACTGGGATTATGAGAACGGATCATACACCGACCCTTGCGGGAGATGACGAAGAGGTGGCGGGATATTCTGTCTTGGGAAGACTTCACGCGATTGGATATATGACAGCCTTGAGGGATGTGGTGTTGCACGAGAAGAAGAGGCAAAGAGATGGGTGAATGTCTTTGCTGCATCGAGGTTGGCCCATGCTTAAGGTGCAAAACGACAATACGGAATTAGTGAGACGAGCCCTGACCAACGAGACACCATGAAAGGGTCTATTGTTTCGTCACCAACCCCGATCAGTGATGGGTTGAGTTACTCCGTTGCAACGTTCGCCCGAATGTTATCCTCGTGATCGGGTGATAGCGTCACAAGAAATGACCGGATAAAAAGCCCGGGGAGGGGATGATCTTGATGGACTCAACGACATCCAGCATCGGCTCGCTGGAGGTGATTCGAAAGGAACTGTATACGGCGGTCGTATCCGACAACTTGGATCAGCGTGGCTATCGACATCAAGTTTTACAGCCAAATATTCGAGCCGTCGGTAGTCACTGCGAGTTGGTGGGACGAGCCTACCCTGTGTTGGCGGCCGAGAGTTTTGAAATGCCTACGAAACCTTACTTTAAACTGATCGAAACACTCGATGCCATTCAAGAAGACGAGGTGTTTATTACCAATCGGTTGTCGGATCGCGCCGCGTTTTGGGGGGAACTGTTATCCAATGTGTGCGCATCGCACCGAGCCGCAGGAGCGATCATTGATGGCTTAGTGCGAGATCTTAAACGAATTGAACCATTGGGGTTCCCTGTATTTGGTCGGGGGACCTCTCCGATCGATTCCTTGGG
Source organism: Bacillota bacterium (assembly GCA_021797515.1). Lineage (GTDB taxonomy): Bacteria > Bacillota > Sulfobacillia > Sulfobacillales > Sulfobacillaceae > Sulfobacillus_C. The sequence goes on from JAJZZP010000063.1 coordinate 24,205, forward strand.
ACGTTTTGAGGTGTTAGCCAGTCGACAACCGATCGAGTGTGGGGGAGTCCATATAGAATCCGGGGACCTGGTGATTGCGGATTGGGATGGGGTGGTGATTGTCCCCAAAAGCATTGAGGACGTGGTGATTGCCGAGGCCCTGGCTAAAGTGCGTGGAGAAAACGCTGTGCGCGATGGTATCCGCCAAGGCCGTTCCTTACGAGAACTTTTTGATTCCTATGGGGTTTTGTGACGACTTCGGGACGAGAATGGACTTTAACAGGGACGGTAAGAGTCACCCAGGATGTACCCTGCAGGCAACGTTGGCACGATCGGACTCCTCACGCGGGGGGAATAGGGCGGCCAGTAAAAATATGTCCAGGCTGGTAAAGTCGTGAGTGGATACACGAATTGCTTATGGATTAGAAATGAGGGGGGAGAATTTATTCTTATGACAGAAAACTTGACGAAACAGGTTGCGCTTATTACCGGTGCGGGATCCGGTATAGGCACCGCCATTGCGGAAAAACTCGCTAGCCTGGGGGCCTTTGTTGTGGTTGCTGACCTCGATGTGGAAAGGGCGGCGGCGGTAGTAGCAACTATTCAGAATCGTGGTCAAGAAGCACTCGCAGTGCATCTTGATGTGGCCTCAGAAACTAGCGTTAACCAAGCTATCCAGCATGTTGAAGCAACGACGGGGCCGATTCAGATCCTAATCAACAATGCGGGAATTGGGATTGCGGGAACCGTATTGACGACAACCCCTGATGAATGGGATCGAATGATGTCGATTAATGTCAAAGGCATTTACCATCTGTGTCGCGCTGTGGTACCCGGCATGATAGCACGAAAAACTGGCGTGATTGTCAATATGTCTTCCGTGGCCGCGGTCGTTGGATTAAAAGAACGTGCGGCGTACTCAGCGAGCAAGGGAGCTGTCCTTGCGTTGACTCGTGCGCTACAAGCCGATCTTCTTCCTTATAACATTCGCGTCAATGCTGTGCTACCTGGTACCATCGCATCACCGTGGATAGAACGGATTACGGCCGATAAGCCAGACCCCGTAAAGGCACGAGAACAAATGGCCGCTCGCCAACCGATTGGACGGATGGGGAGCCCTGAAGAAATTGCCAACGTGGTGGCTTTTTTGGCAACTGATTCGGGGAGCTTTGTATGGGGTGCGCAATGGGTTGCTGACGGTGGGCTTACGGCGTTCTAAAGAGAGGTGTTTTGTGCAAGTGTTCCTGAAAGTCCATGCTCGAAAAAATGTTTGTCCGACGCTGGCAACTGTTACTCTCAAGGACAATTGCCGGCATACGAAATGAAAACGTCGATGCGTTTAAGTAATGTCTGGTTTCAGCACGCAGTCCGAGTTGCAGTCGACCATGGCATTGCCTCGACCGTTGCACTACTCCGACAGGAGTGGAGGGGGATGCGAGTGGAGTCCACGGATGATCTGTGGGGGATTCTCATGACGCCCGAAACCCGGGAAGCCTTTGCCCAACAGGGGGACACGGAAGCCGTGCCACGGGATCAGGCGGTGCTTCGCCCTGCTGTCCTGGAGCCTCAGAAAATCCTCTGTATTGGCTTGAACATAAAGCCCGCGCATTCCCCTTCCCAAGCGAAGCCGGGAGGGGGTCAAGCGGGTGGCGGCCGTTGAGGACGCTAGAGTTTTTTCTTCCCGTCAGCGCGTCCCATTGCCTATAAAGCCTGGG
>JAJZZP010000042.1 GCA_021797515.1 Bacillota bacterium
GGATCCGACCGGCAAAGATATCGACCAGGAAGAAACGGATTTGGACGCAGCCTTAGCCGCTACCTCCGGACAGTAAGGCTGACCCCATCGCCTAAGCCCTCGCCCCGATGATTCGGAGCGGGGGCTTAGGGTCTGATGATCATTGCCAGATCCTCATGCTTATTGCGTGAACGGCTGCGTAGCGGGTGATGAAATCGTTCATCGTGTCACGGCTGGATTTCGTCTGCGGTACCGGTCAGGCGTATCAGGAGAACCCTTCCCTGGATTCGGTGTTATGGGAAAAAACTATTGATTCACCTCACCGTATCGCAAGGGTGCCGCGGCGTTCAATCGGAACATGCGTTCGTTATTGAGGCGACTTAAAAACGTTAAATTTGATCCGTGCGCAGTATACCAACCGACTATAGTCATGGAACAGCGATGCATCGACCTCTATCATGGTGTACTTGCCGGACTCGGGTTTGAGGTCTTTTGAAAATGGGTGTTGTTGATTTGTAGATAGTAGATGCGCTTCACCATTGGAGAATTCTCGTGGCGTTAGTCGTACTATCAACACCGGGTGTGGACCATTGAGCTCGTTTTTGATAATGGGTATTCGGAATGTCTGTTTGGCTTATGGGCATCGAACCCCACTACTCTCCGTTACCGGGAAAGGGTATCTGCCCGACTAATTCAAGGGTGGATTGACAGTCCCACGGCGACATGCTAGGATTATTATTGACTGAGTCAATAATAATCTAGGACGGTGTCAAATATTAAGCAGCCCCAGCCCGTCGTGTTTGTACGACAATTTACGCGGTTCTATCTCAGCCGTGTCGGTGCGTTAGAAGAGCGACGATGGCATATGCCCTTTACGTTGACAGAGGCACGCGTGCTCTTCGAATTAGGCCAATGTGACCGCACGGGAGTAGTGGTGCTCCGCGATCGGCTCCGCTTGGATGCGGGCTACCTCAGCCGCGTTCTGTCACGACTGGAAACGCAACAATTGGTGCTCCGCGATCCCGATCCCGTTGATTCACGTCGGCAAATTGCTCGACTAACTATCCAGGGGAGAAAAGCCCTCAAAGAACTCGATCAGCGGTCGGCTGAGGCGACAGAACGCATGATCAGCACATTGTCCGTTCCCGACCTACAACGGTTGGTGGAGGCTATGAAGACGATTCAAACCGTGCTCGATCCCGCTCCCTCGCAGTCGTTTTCCTATCTTCTGCGCTCGCCGGAGCCCGGGGATTTGGGGTGGGTGGTGGCTCGGTGTGGGATCGCAGCGACCGCTCATGGGTTTGTATTTCCGGCCGTGGAAACGGACATCGCCCAACGTATCGTCGCCTATGGAGCCGGGGTGGCGAGAGAAACTGCGGGAGCGTGGATTGCCGAACAGGACGGTACCCCCATTGGGAGTGTCTTTTGTTTTGCGAGGTCGGAATCGGTCGCTCACCTCGAACTGCTGTGGGTTGAACCAGCTGCACGTGGACACGGGGTCGGGACCCGTCTCGTCCAAGAATGTCTACGGTGGGCACGACGACATCGGTTCTCCGCTGTGGAATATGTGACCGCTGCCGAATGGACTCCAGACCTTTTTCTCACACGACTCGGATTCATCTGTGGGACAATGCAGCCACTGACACGGTTCGGCCAGACCATCATCATGAAAACCTGGCATTATGCGGGAGAGTCTTGCCCTTCCGGAGAATCCGGTATGATGGCCAACAGATCGTGAGTGTGCAAACCATGAGAGGAGAAGTGAAACCCATGGCATCACGGAGATGGTACCTCCCATTGGTGTTGTTGACCACTCTATTGATGGGTAGCACATTTGCGGTTGGCAAATTGGGATTTGCCGACGCCCCGCCCTTAATTTTGGCGGGGTTGCGGTTTGTCCTGGCCGGAGGATCGATGGTCATCATCCTGCACGTGACGCATCGGCCCTTGCCGCGAGGACGCGTGGCATGGCTCAAGATAGCGCTGGTGGGATTGCTCTTGACGGCAGGCACCACGGGACCTGCCTTTCTGAGTTTACGCACTATCAGCGCGGGAGAATCGGCACTGTTGTTGTTCACCAATCCTTTACTGGTGGTGATTCTTGCCCGACTTTTTTTTGGAGTGCGCTATCGAGGGCGCCAATGGGCAGGAGTAGTGGTGGGGCTCGGCGGCGTCGGCATCACCTTGGCCAGCCCGATTACCCTCAACGCTGGCGCCGGTATTGTACTGGTTGGCTCGGCATGTTGGGCGATTTCCACGTTGTTGATTGCTCGCTGGCGAATCGCTCTGGATGTGTGGACCTTGACGGCGTATCAAATGCTTTGGGGTGGGGTGGTGCTGCTCTTTTGGGGAGTGCTCACCGAGCCATTAGCCGTGAGACTGTCGGGAACCTTGCTCGTGATCGTACTGTGGTTGGCGTTTATGGGATCCGTGGTGCAATTTACGATCTGGTTTTTCCTTCTACACGAGGGCGACCCGGGCAAAACGAGCGCTTTTTTGTTCCTTGCCCCCTTGTTTGGCGCATTGTTCGGGTGGCTCTTACTCGGGCAACCGATTGGAGCTCATGTTGCTGGGGGCGGCTTATTGATCTTGGCCAGTATTGTCCTGGTCCAATGGCCTGACCGGAGCACTTCTGACCCCGGCGTGTCCCGCGCCGTGGGTTCGGAAACACTTCGCTAACGAACAGAAGACATATTGGAGTTGTATGAGATCTCTGAATGAATCGGCTGAAGTTTTCCGTAGAGCGGTAATCGACTCCAAAAAAATTGGCGTTAACACTGATTGTACCGGAAGAGAAGGAAGAAATTTACTTGCCACATTCATGAAGACCACTGGTGTCTTTAATTGACAGACAAATAAACTTTATTCAATATAGTAAATGCGGGATCGCTACTGATGGATCTACTTTCCGAGGTGAGGATGCCAGTCTTTGACTTGACCATTCCCATTTACCATGGGATCGAAAGTTTTCCCGGAGAGCCGAGGGGGAAGGCTAGTCAACCTTCAACACCCTCGGTTCTGTTTTTAGACAATCTCCCTGATGGGCCCAAAAGTCTCCCCCAAACGGAAGAGTGTTCGAACTGAGGCGCCGCCAACCGAAAGACCTGACTGACCGGCCCGCCTAAACCACACCACCTGCCGATGGCTTGATTGCTGCAAAACCCCATCACGACAATCTCTAAGGAACAAAGTCCGTCAGGCCGAGCCGCTCATACTGCTCAACGGGAGCGTCACATTGAAGCATTAGATTTGCCATCTTGCCCTGTAGTTCTTTTTCGGTTCTATCGTCCCGATACGGGCTCTCTTGCTGCGGATCACTTTTGAGATCAAACAGCATGGTCTGAAGGTTATAACACACAAGATCGTCTGCCGTTCCAGCAATTTTTAACAACGGCACTCCTTGCGAAAACTGAAATGGACCCACCATGGTTGCGGTACGTAATTCCTCAACAGAAAAGCGTCGGCGCATATGGGTCGGCATCAATGTGTAATTATACAGGGGTTGATTGCTGGGATGGATTGGCCCACGCATGTATACGTAGCGCCCGTCCGTGATATTGACATGGGCTCCGTGCATGCCAAATAAGGCGTGCGTTCTTACTGGTTCATCGTACGCGATGGTGCGCAGTAAGGAACGGCCATTTACTGCGTCTCCTGACATTTCAAGTCCAAAGTAATCGAGAATAGTTGGCGCTACGTCTACTAATTGCACTAGGCTGGTTCGTCTCTTGGCCTGTTGTTTCGTACGCGGATCCCAGATAAACAGCGGTATGTGGGCTACTTCATTGTAAAAGGGGTGAACAATTTTCGCCCATCCACCATGTTCCCCCAACAAAAAACCGTGATCCGTATTTACAATTAGAAGTGTGTCCTCCCACAGGTTTAGTTCATCCATGAGATCCAATACTTTCCCCAGGTATGAATCGCACATGCTTAACAGCGCTGCGTATTCGAGTCGCACCTGCTGGATATGTGCTGGCGGTTCAGTTGCTGGCCCATATTCCGGCCACTCGAACGATCGATCGGCGGGCATCTGAGAATAGAGTTTCCGGAAGCGTTCCGGGGCCCGAAACGGTTCGTGGGGGTCAAATGTTTCAATCTGAAGATACCAATTATCCGCCTTGTAGTTCCTCTTGATGAAATCCAGACCCAGGGTAAATGTTTGAGCTTGCGGGAAGTCGCTTTCATCCTGAGCGTAGCGGCGGTTGATAAGATCTTGGCGGGCTAACGGATCGGAAACCGTAGTTCCATCCGGTATTTCAGAATCATCTACTAACGGCTTCCATGCGTCCCCTTCCTGTCCCCGAACGAACTCATAACTATTAAACCGGGAATGGTAGGTACCACCCCCATCTTCCCAGTAGTGTTGATGATCCGTAACTAAATGCGTGTAGATGCCGTGGTTCTTCAGAATTTCCGGAAATGCCTGATCATACGGCTCTAGGGGGCCCCAACTACGGTGCAGGAAATTGTACCGTCCCGTCATCATATCACGTCGAGCTGGAATACATGGCATACTCCCCACGTAGGCATTGTCAAATGTGACCGTCGATTCGGCAAGTCGGGAGAAATTCGGAGCGTGAACCCACTCGGCACCATATGGCGGCAGATACCGCCGATTTAGGGTGTCAAACATCACCATTATGGCCTTCAACGATCTCCCCCCTTCGAGTTTCGCCTTAAAAGGCGCAGCTGCTCAATTGCTGCGCCTACGGTAGTGGTCCTTCATCTCGGTGTGATAGGGAAGATTCAATACATTGTCGATTAACGCCCGTGCTTGCGCTTCTGACCTAGTCCATGGATCCATCAAAATCAATTGCAGCAACGACTCGTAATCCCCATTTTCGTACGCCTCTAATTCAGTCTCGACGGGAGCAACCCGATCATGTAAGGCGTGAGCCAGAATGGTTTTCGGTAAGGGATTGGTTTGGATTCCCTCGATGCCCCGCGCACTGACTAACGCAGGTATCTCCACAGCAAAGTCCTGAGGGATGCCCGGAACATAGGAACCCCGGTTGGGAGTATTAACAATCAACACTCTGGGTATGTCATTGGCAATGGAATCAATAAGCGGAATGATTGTTTCTCCAGACGGTTCCGGGGGAACAATGGAAAACAGGTCAGACGACGGATCAGACGCCCGACGAATAGTCTCGACGGTGTCCACTGCCTCCTCAAAATACCGGTCAAACCAATCCACCGGATCTTCTTGCCACCGTTTTTGCACTTCGTCATCGGTGTGATACCAATAACCCCATGCTCCGCCGCCGGGATTTGCCGTGTCACCGATGGGGAACACTCCGAACCGACGATACAGATCAATAGGTTTGGGCCCCATGTGGTCACTTAGGGGAATGTTTTTCCAATAGTCTTCCGCGTGTTTCTTTATCCACTCATCGAGCAAAGGAAAGGCATCTTTACCGCGATAACGAAAATGCGTCATCCAGACGAAGTGATTCACGCCAGGAATTTCAAATGTGATTTCGTCGTGTTTCATCCCCAATAGATCGGCAATACCGTAGACTCCCCGGTACCCATGACACAACCCCACTACTTTGACATTCGGGTACTTGCGCGGGAGATAGGTTGTGGCAGCCATTACGGGATTAGCCACACCCACATACCACGCGGTTGGGCAGATTCTTTCCATATCCTGCAAAATCGCTTCCATGAGCCGTAATTGGTAGAAGTTAATCCAAAATGCCTCGTCGTGGACGATGTGAAAACTGCCGCCGAAGCGATACCCGAGGTTCATGGCTATCTGCCAGCCCTCGCGCCAATGCTCATGACTTTCGGCCGCTGCTGTATTAATAACGAAGTCAGAGCCTTTCAACGCTGTCTCTCTATCTGTTGTCTGCTCTAACGTGAGATTCGCTTTTAACTCCCGAGCATACCGGGTGCACATATCGTAAACAATGTGGAGCTTCCGCTCATCAATGTCCATAAACGTCACGGTGCTCCCGTTTAAACCTGGCGTCAAGCAAATATCCTTGATCATCGACAAGGAAAACATTCCACTTCCCGCGCCAATGATCGCAATTTTGGTCGCCACCTCACGCACCTCCGTAATTTTAAACTCGGTTTTATAATAAAAACTCTCCTTGAATACTAATCACATAATAAATCCTTGTCAACGGATGCAATGCAGGATTTTCGGTAATGCAACCAATTTCGCTTGATAGATAGAGGAATAGAGGACTTGGGGCCCTCACGCACCCCGTAGCGAGATACGGTGATTGACAGTAAAACAAAAAAACTCTCAAAATTTTGTTGACAGTATGTCGAACGGCGTTTAAATTATTTGGTAATGGAGTTGAGTGTCGCGTCCTAGTTCAGATGTTTCGCGCACTCCTTTATTAGTTAGGTGTTGGCGGCAATGCACATTGTCGTTCGCCGAATGGTAATTTTCGCTTACCCAGTCCTCAAGGCCGTCAATTGTTGTTCATCAAGGAAATTTTTGTCGCGAACCTCGCCCGGAGCCCCCTTAGCGCAACAAGACGCTCCGGCGGGCATGATCGGCGTATAAGGGCGTAATAAGGGATTTTCAGGGAGGTCAACCGAGTCGATGACAACACTAAATTTAGCTTCAGTAACCGAGACCTTAAAACGCGATTTGTATACTGCGGTCGTTTCGGATACGTTGGATCAGTTGGGATATCGTGATCAGGTTATGAATGCAAATATTAACCCTGTGACGGAGCACGTGGTGTTGGTCGGACGGGCTCGCACCCTGCTTGCCGTCGACTACTATGAGCCACTCTCGGATCCCTACGGTGTTGAATTAAAGTTTATTGATACCTTAGTCACAGGTGATGTTGTCGTTGCAGGAACGAATATGTCGGTCCGAAACGGCCTCTGGGGAGAACTGCTATCCACTGCATCCAAATATCGGGGGGCCTGTGGGGCCATCATTGACGGTTATGTTAGAGACGTCCGCAAAATTCGACAACTAGGTTTCCCGACTTGGGCGACAGGTACGAAACCGGTGGATTCCGCTGGGCGGGGACTAACTATTGCATACGATATTCCGGTTCGTTGCGGTGATGTCATCGTAAAAACCGGCGATATTATTTTTGCGGATGAAGACGGTATCGTCGCGATCCCGCAAGCAATTTTCTCGGATGTCATCGAGAGGGCGTTAGAAAAGGTTCACGCAGAGGACTCGTCACGAAAAGACCTATTAATGGGCACGTCACTGTCGGAAGTGTATCGACAGCGCGGTGTTTTATAAGACCATGGCGAGGAGATCCTGAAACGCGATGACTTCTTTCGCCAAAAAAAGGAGGAGGGTTCAACCATGAAGAAAAAAGCGAAATGGCTAGCATCGGTTGGTGCAGGTATGTCGACGCTTGTATTTGCAGCGTGTGGTAGCCCGGCTTCGCCCAGCGCTTCACCATCCCACCCGGTAACACTTAAGCTCTGGCAAGAGTTTGGTACTGGGTCCAGCGAAACGGTCGCAATGAATAAGGTAATCCACGCATTCGAAAAACTGCACCCAAACATCAAAGTTGACCAAATCGCACAGCCCGTAAACAACTATTTTTCTCTGTTGCAAGCGGCATCGATATCTCGGACCGGTCCCGATTTGGCCGTGGTGTGGACTGGTGCCTTTCTAGATCGCAGCCTGCCGTATATCGCAAACATCTCAAAGCCTCTGGCGCATTCCAATTTGCTATCGTTGCAGGGAGTGCAATGGGTGTCAAAAAACTCCACCATTAGCGACGGTGTGTATGGAGTACCCTACAATTTTCAGTACTATCTGGGGTACTACAATAAAGCGTTGTTTCGCAAGGCGGGGATATCCACGGTCCCACGCGATTGGAACCAACTTTATCAGGATTGCGCGGAGCTTAAGGCACACGGAATTACGCCGTTCATTTACGGAAGCACGAGTGGAAGCGCTGGCGCGGAGTTCTACCCCTATTGGTCATTTGCCTATATGATGGCCGGAGCGTACCCGTTGTCCAGTTGGAAGAGCCTGTTCTACGGAAAAATTCCATGGACCTCTCCCGCCGTCGCAGCTCAAGTGCAAAATTGGGTCGCACTGTATAAACGAGGATACACCAACAAGAACGTACTGACCATGCTAAACGCCGAAAAAGCGTTTATGGACGGCCAGGGTGCCATGTTCGTCAACGGCAACTGGTTTACTGGGTCGTTGGAAAAAGGACTCGGGAAGAATTTGGGCGTGTTTGTTCCGCCATTCTCGACACAGCCCATGCACGCCGTGATTGGCATGCCCGGAGATGCGATAGCAATGACGAAGTATACCAAATATCCGACGCAGTCGGTCGAATTTTTGCGGTTTCTAACCACCCCTGCCGCACAGAAGGCCATCGCTTCTGCTGGGCTTATTCCGGCAGACCCGAAAATAAAGGTAACCGATCCGCTTTCGCGGCAACTAATAAACTTCGCAGCCGTAGACCATTATCAGGACTACCCGATGCTTGACAACGTTACGCCAGTTCCAGTAGTGAATACCGCATCCACTGAGCTCGACGCGGCCTTTGCGGGTGACATATCGGTTAATAGAGCGTTAACGGCTATGGTTCACTCGTTGCAATCAATTCCGGCTTCGCAAAAACCAGCTTATTAGTTGCTATGACTGAGGAGTTCGCTGAATCCGGCACAACCTATCAATCTAAACAAGTGAACTCCCCACAGTCTTCATTAGTCGAAGGGGCGGATCCATCACGGCAGCACAACCACTATCGAAGAGACTGGGTTTTCATCTCGGGGTTAAAAAGCGGACGCTGCCGCAGCAGCGCGCTAGTACGGGTATTCTATTTGCCTTGCCCCTGCTTATTTTTGAGGGTTGCCTTCTCTTCTTTCCCATTGTCGAAACTTTTTATTACAGTTTAACAACATGGAACGGACTGAGCGCGCAATTTGTGGGACTGAGCAATTACACATCTCTCTTTAGTGATCCTATCTTTTGGCGCATCTTAGCAAATAACGGTATACTTTTGCTGTCAATCCCCATTGCTATCATGATTCCTCTGGGCGCTGCATTCCTGTTGCAAAGGCACGTCACTGGATGGAAATTCTTTCAAAGTGCGTTCTATTTGCCTACCGTAATCTCTTGGGTTGTAATTGGAATGGTAGCTGTCCAAGTATTTGCTGGTCATGGCGTCCTTAATCGCTTTCTCTCGCTCTTCGGGCTTCACCAAAACATGTTGGCACACCCGGTGCCAGCCTTGATAGTAATAATCATCGCGTTCATTTGGTCGTTATTTGGTTCTAACATGGTTATTTTCATCGGTGGAATGGCAACAATGGCTCCAGAACTCTACGAGGCGGCGCGGATTGACGGCGCTAATGAACTTAAAACCTTTTGGCATATCACCGTTCCCCTATTGCGCCGCTTCATCCAATTCAATTTCATTCTGACGTTAATTACAGCGTTCACCGGTCTATTTAGCCTCATTTTCGTGATGACCGGGGGAGGTCCTGGCTTTGGTACAACCACCCTAGAATTCTTCATTTATCAGCAGGCCTTCGACTCCGGAGCCTTTGGAGAGGCGGCGACACTCGGGGTTGTACTGTTCGTCTTGATGTTTGCCGTAACCCTATTTCAGGTGCCATTGCTGTTACGGGAGGACGATTAGATCATGAACAACGATAAAAGGACCGCCGTGCCGTCATCGCGCAAGAGGCGATGGCATTACTCTCAGGGAAATGCGTTGACGTTTGTTTCATTGTGTATACTGGCCGTGATAATGCTATACCCGTTCTTGCCCATGGTATCGGCATCATTGCGATCAATGCAGCAGTATGAAACCGGAATTGGATACTCGCTTAAAAGTTGGATTTTCGTATTACACAATCTACCGTTGCCCCGCGAATTGATGAATTCCACCATTGTTGCTTTAGGGGCGATCTTCCTGATTATCGCACTGAGCAGTATGGCAGGATACGCATTTGGCAAACTGCCGTTTCGCACGTCACATATATTTTTCGTGGCCATCGTAGCGAGCATGATGATCCCAGTACTGTCCATGATTATTCCTGAGTATGTGAACATCAGTCGGATTGGGCTAATCAATCAATACCCTGGTGCCATTTTGGTCTATGCAGCATTAGGCTCACCATTCGCGACGTTCCTTATGACGACCTATTTCCGCGGTATACCGGATGAACTGTTAGAGGCCGCCGTGATAGACGGATTGAGTTACGTGAAGATCTTCTTTCGCATCATGTTACCACTAGGGCTTCCCGCAATAGTTACCATCATAATTCTTCAGTTCATCACCGTGTGGAATGACCTGTTAGTTGGATTGTTGTTTCTCCAAAACCCGGCAGTTCGCACCGTCACCGTGGGAATCGCAACCTTGGAAAGCGTGCATGTTCTCAACGTTCCGGTATTGATGGCTGCTTCGCTGCTTAGTGCGCTCCCTCCGATTGTTGTTTTTCTCGTTTTTAGACGTTATCTAATCGCCGGTTTGACAATGGGAATGGGGAAGTAAATTTCATGCGGTCGAGCATTTCTTCACGGATTGCCACATTGTAGGTGTTACCTTTGCCGATGTGCGACGTACCTAATAGTCTATGTGAGCCAGGTGGTGTGTTTTCTGCGTTTACCGCGACTTCCTATGTTCGGCCTAGGTTGTTCACTCAGTGCCGCGTAAAACCTGGACAGAAGCGAGGCGTGACCGGGCCCTGTAGCGCATCAAGAACCCGACGCACATAATCGAGATCCCGGCGCTACTGATACCAGTTGTGGGTTTGGTCGTGTTGCGGAGGACCTACTACAACCAGTGTAATGCTTCAAAAATCACCGCCTCCTAGGATTGCTGGACCGTCCGGGGTTGGCGAAAAACCCTGGTATTTTAACCCTTCTTCCCCCCTCACCGTCATGGGGGATTTTTGCTCGCGCAGGAAAACCTATGGTAACCTCTTTCGGCCGTCCTCGTTTCCGTACGGAGACAGCAGTCCTCACAGGATTCGCCTGTTCGGGGGCGGCTTTCCCCCATCGAGTGAGGACGCGTTTCCCTCGTTCACCGCCGAGGATCCCTGCCGGGAAGAGAACGGCTAGCCATCCTAAGATTTCCCCGGTGAATATTTATGTGAAAAATTCGACTTTCGGGGTGCCTTTAGAACAACACGGAGCCCGTAGCGAGAATCGGCTGGATGTCGCGGATCTTGCGCATTGATGGTGGTCAGCAGGTCCGCCACGGCCTGAGCCCATCGCGGACGGTGCCGCCGGCTTGTAACAACCAACGTGCGAGATGCCGCTCACGGACCGGGTCGGGATACGCCGTCGCGAGTCGTTGACGTAGCCAATGTTCGCCATTGATGGTGATGATGCGACAGTCGTCTTGAAACGCTTGGGTCTGATAGTGAAAGGCTTTTCGCCGTTCTTCGGGCACGAGATAATACCACGGTTTCCGGGGCGGCCTGAACTTCTGTGAGCCAGTGCTGTAATCGGATCCATCGCTTGTGCGCTTTTGAGCTCGTCTGGGTGGATGGTGTCCAATTCATGGGGATATTTGCGACGCATCATCCTTAAACCCGATCGATTTGCGCTAACTCCCGGACCCGTTGGGGATTGGGAACCGGACGGTCCTCCAGCAGAGCGGTCCCGCGATCGCCGAAATGATTGAGCCCGTAACCTTGAACGAGGAGATTAAATCCATTTTCTTGGGATCAGCGGCCCCAAAGGGCCGTCAGCAGGTCGGCAGTCGATTAGGTGGTTTGGCTGGTCAAGACGGGAAGCGTGTGCGCCCCATATCGTACCCAAATTTCGCGCACCGTGGGCAGGGACTTCCGTCGTCGGGTATGCTCCCAGACCTCATAAACTCGTTGTCGGCCGGCCCGCCCGTTCGATGGTCAATGGGGTTCATTTGGCAGCGGCGGACACCGCCCGCGTTTTTCATAGCATAAAAAGTCCATACCTTGAGCCAATAAGGCGGCTGCCGTGTGTGGTGAGACACGACCCTCCGATCATAGACCATTAACAACCGGCCCAACCGCTCACTGATGTACCCTGTTTGAGTGCCTGGTTAAGTATCGTGACACGTTATTTTCCGAATGATCGGACCCGATTTACCCCGCTATCAACGACGTGGTGAAAGGATCAGAGGCCCCACTAAACTGGGACCCATGGTACCACCGTCTTGACACCGATTGGGACGTCAGACGATCCTTCTCCTGTCGGGCTCCTGAGTGGTGCGTGGGGGAAAAACATCGCCACGCGATGGGGCGAGAGCCGCATCCGAGCAGACGAATCCGATAACATCTGTGAGGACTGCGGGTTTCGGAAGGAACCGAGAAAACCATCAGTATTGTAGGTTTTTCTTCCAGGGCATGTACTAAGACGTTGAAGCGCTGACGTCAAGATGGCGTGGGCAAGGGGAGGTGAGCCAGACACCGTCGACAGCCTCACAAGGCGTCGATGGCGAAGTCGGCGGCATCAACAAAAAGACGTGCCGCGTGCCGACTTTCGCGTCCGCGAGAACGGGTGCTAAGTGAGACACTAGGAATATCTGCCGCTTCGGGATCGGCTTGGGATGGGCTCGGTGTTAAGACAGTCAACCCCGTTTTTTTAGCCGAGCCAACAAGGACATCAGGTCTATGCACAGCTGTTAGGCTTCGTCGAATGCCAGTTAAGACTTCGATGTGCTCGATTGCTTCCTTTACGCGGTATTGGTTGGTAGACAAAGACTTGCCTGGCGCACCGTGTCCGTATGGGCGGTCCGCGCGAAACTGCCGAAGATCCTCGCTTTTCCACCCCCTAATGAAACGTGACCCGTGCAGCCTTTTTTTGTAGGGTAAGGACGGAAGGGGTGGCAGGATCCAATCGTATACCGCAGAGTTTCAATCCGCGAAGACATGGTCATTCAGAACACCGCCGTTGTTTTCTGGCGCAGACTAAGCAACGGGATGGATCCTGCTCTGATCCCGATACAATGCTTTTCATCCACTTCCGCCGGTTATTGTGGTCCGCCTCCCTTCCTTGCTTCCATACCAGCCTTTAATCAAATGGGGAACTTTAACGCCGACGATTGACGCCGTACAGATTATAACCGCATCAACGCCGAGTGTGTGCGTGCCGTGCGAAGTGGACGTGCCAGGGACTGCATTCTCTCGTGAGCATATGCAAAGAACGTCTCATAGGCGGTACAAAAATAATCCGGTCCCAAAGTCGTATCAGCCGCCTCGCTACGGTTCCGTGGGCAACCCCCGCGACAATGAGTTCGCCATGGGCACGTTTGGCATTTGGCCGGCAAGGTAGGCTTCAGCGCCGCGAAGCGCGTATAAGTCGGCGTTGCCAACGCTTCCGTGAGGGTCATGTCGGCGCTATTGCCTAGGCGCCATGTATTGTCCAGGTAAAAGTCACAGGGGAACAGATCGCCGTTCGATTCGACAATAAGGTGGGGTGGGCATTGGGATTGCATCGTACAAATGTCAGGTGTTAGGCCGATATATGTTTGTAAAACGTTGTCGAAGAACCGGATCGACATATTGGGATGGCCGCCACGATACCACTCGTCAAAGGTCTCGCACAAAAATCGACCGTATTCGTCGGGCGTGATCGCATACTGCCCTGTCTGCTCTGGGTGTTGGGCTTGAAAGCCCATTTGCGGGATAAACTGGATCCACCCGAATCCTGCGTCACGATAGAATCGGAGCAGTTCGGACCCGTGGTTCACATTGTGCGGGCCAACTACCGTCAATATGTTATAGTCGACCCGGCACTCCTGCAACCACCGAATGCCTCGCATGACGCGCGCAAAGCTGCCGTGGCCTCCACTTGTCACCCGATGGCTGTCATGTATGGCAGGAGGACCATCTAGACTGACGCCCACCAGAAAGCGGTACTCACGGAAAAATTCTGCCCACGCGCGGTTAATCAGCACTCCATTCGTTTGCACGGCGTTGTTTAGTACTTGGGGCGGTCTTGCCAATCGAGCCTCGAGGTCGACGACCGTTTGAAAAAATGACAGGCCCGCTAACAACGGCTCTCCACCCTGCCACGCGATGGATGTGACCGGTCCGCATGTCGATAAATACTCTCGAAGAACTTTTTCCAAGATGGCGGGGGTTGGCCGGCGTACGGACTCGGGTTTACCCATCACCCGGCTATAGTAGCAATAGTCACAGGCGAGGTTACAATCTTCCGACACTGTCTTCCACATCAGACCGTACGCGTGGCCCATTGTCATGCGCCTCCTTATAGGGTGTTGTAAGCCTCGGCAGAAGGAAATCTAGGCTCCCTCCAGTTTCATCGTGGGAAGATCTTTCAATGCTATGGGGCGACTTGTTCAGGTGCCTATTGAAGCTGCTGTGTTACCTTTACCCGCAAGTGATGGTTCACCGGGTTTTCATTATGCCAGTGGCGGCGATTTAATGTCTATCTCGCCATAAGCAGTCGCTTAATCGGGAATTAGTATCTGTAGAACTGAGTTGATTCTATCATTCACGCAGAAACTCCTCAAGTAAAGTCATAAACTCAAGCCCGCTTGGAACCTGTACGGCTCTGCTGACAGTGCCCGGACCAGCCCGTATCGGTCTCGAACCCAAGCGCCGCGCACTGATAAATGCTGAAAGGGATCACGCCGTGCAATAAACACGGTGTCGAATTAATGTGAACCGGTTTTTGTTAGCAACCATGTACACGGCCCCTCAGAGACGCTGGTCTCCAGAAGTATAGACGCCTTGCGTCAATTTCAACATAAGGCGTCGATGCTGAATACGTGGTGCAGGCCCGGTTGGGCTTTCTCGAGAACGGGTTCTGGGTTTTATGATAGTTAAACCCGGTTTTTTTAGCCACGTGCGCACTATCGTAGGCTTCGACAATGCCGGTTAAAGCTTCGACGGGCGCGAACGCTCCCCCCGTTTGGGCGAGTTGATCGACAAAGGCATGGCGCCCCGTGTCTGCATGCCCACTCCACGCGGCTGACGTCGCATAGGGGTTAAACCGCCGGAGGCCCTCGAGGCCTCCGGGCCTCATAGGCGTGAAGGTCATTACGCACTGCGCCCTCGGATCCCCCTAGCACGCGCACCACATCGAGGCGCGAATAGCCGAGATCCAGCAAATAGTGGGCGGGCAGTTTCCGTTGTATGCGGGTGGGTGCAAATGAGTATAGCGCTCTTCCTTTAACGTCCATATCCTCTGGGAGAATCGGAGCCCGGATCATCCGACATTCCTCTCGGCATCTGACGCGAGATCTCCAACGTCTTCACCGAGCAGGACAATTTTAGCCAGCATTTTGAAATGGATGTATTGGCAAAGAAAACCATCAAAAGTTATGGGAACGCAGTATAGCACATTGCCATATCGAACAGAAAACATATTGGAGTTTTGTATGAAATCTCTGAATGAATCGGATGAAGTTTTCCGTAGAGCGGTAATCGGCTCCAAGAAAATTGGCGTTAACACTGATTGTACCGGAAGAGAAGGAAGAAATTTACTTGCCACATTCATGCAGACCACTGGTGTCTTATAATTGACAGATAAATAAACTTTATTCAATATAGTAAATGCGGGACCGCTACCGATGGATCTACTTTCCGAGGTGAGGTGAGATCAATGCCAGTCTTTGACTTGACTATTCCCATTTACCATGGGATCGAAAGTTTTCCCGGAGAACCGGGGGGCTTTTTCGTGCCGTTCGCGTCCATTGAAGAACAGGGGTTCCTCTCGCATCAAATGCTGTTATATAGCCATGGTGGGACGCATGTTGATGCTCCCCGACATTTTCTCCAGGGCGGGGGGGATGTCGCCGCAATGCCTTTGGATCGTCTCATGGGCTCTGCGATGGTGGTGGATGCGGTGCCCCGGGGTAGGTCAGTACAATTGAGCGACATTCAGTGGCCACGAGAACCGAAATCAGGGGACCGGATATTACTGCGTACGGGCTGGGGCAAACATTGGGGGCAAACGGACTATTTTTCTGCCTTTCCCAACTTGGAAATGGACGTAGTGCGTTATTTGGCACAACAAGGGATTGCGGTCCTCGGCCTTGATACGCCCACGCCCAATGACGAAGACCCCCGTGCTGTCCACGAAATTTTGCTGGGACAGCAAATTATCCTCATTGAGGGATTAATCAATTTGGAGTGTATCCCCACCTGGGAAGGGGTGTTAATCTGCTTACCACTCCCCATGGTGAGCTTAGATGGATCACCCGCGCGGGTGGTATTTGTGACTGATTCTGATTGGATGCGGGGGTAGGGATAGGTGGGGCGAACACAATATGACGATCACTGGCGGCTATCTGGGTTTCACACCGCAATCCTGAGCAATCGATGGCTGCGGTTGGTGGTATTACCCGAACTGGGCGGAAAGATATGGAGTTTAGAATACCGTCCTAGCGCCCATGAGTGGTTATGGCACAATCCACGGATTGGCTTAGAACGAGCACCTTTTGGTTCCTCATTCGATGACCATTGGGCCGGTGGAGCCGATGTGGCTTTTCCTAGCTGTTATGGGTCGCATTGGGACGGGTGGACAGTCCCTGAATTGGGAGAATGGTGGTCGATTCCGTGGAGGGTTCGGTATCATGAGGATCAACAATCCGGCAATCTGATCTTATCCGCAGGGGGTCGTATTTGGCCCGTAGAAGTCGTCCGCACGATTCGGTTAGCCCATGACGCACCAGTGGTGACATGTGAATTTGACATCACCAACGTGGGATCCCAACCGTATCCTTTTGTCATGGGATTTCATCCGGCACTGTCTATCGCCCCAGGCTATCGGATTGATTTGCCTTCGGGCATTGTGCAAGTGGACGAGGCCGGTGGGGCCATGGGAACGGTAGGGCAACAATATGCCTGGCCGTGGCTTACCACGGCAGAAGGCCCCCGGGATATGTGCATCATTCCCTCACCGTCCCGAGGGGAATTTGGCGGACACTTTTTTCGACCTAACGGTTCCGACTTATGGTGGGCGCTGACGGATAGCACACAGCGAATTGGGCTCGGAATGGTGGTTCCGCCTGATCAATTCGCTGGGCTGTGGCTTTGGCAAGTATTCGGTGGGTGGCGCGGTTATTATCATGTGGCGATCGAACCGTGGACAAGCTATCCGATTACCCTTCACCAAGCTGTCTCTGCGGGTACTGCCCAATGGCTAATCCCGGGAGAACCCTATCACACCTCGTTTACAATCACGGGTTTTGAGGGTAAGGAACGGGTCTCGCATATTGATTCCCAAGGCAATGTCTTCGGAGAATAGTGGGGAAATCATGAGAAAGGGTGACTACAAGTGGAACGCTTTAATGACCAGGTTGTCATGATTACCGGTGCCGCATCAGGCATTGGCAAAGCGACGGCGCTATTATTTTTGGAGGAAAACGCCCGGGTTGTGGCCGTCGATATCGACAGAACTGGGCTTGATACGTTATTAGAAGAAATACCCGAGACTAAGCACGAGCGGGTACTGCCCATGGTTGCGGATGTCGTGCATCTGGATCAAGTCGAACAAATGGTACATAGGGTCGTGCAACAGTGGGGGCGCGTCGACGTTCTGTTTAACAACGCAGGGATCGAAGAGACCGATTCCATCACGAATACTACGGAGGCTATGTGGGATCGGCAGATCACGGTCAATTTGAAAAGCATATTTGCCTGTTCAAAGTTTGTCATTCCGCTGATGCAAGAGGCGGGCCATGGAGCCATTGTCAATACGGCATCCATTGAAGGAGTCGTGGCCGAACCACGAGGAGCTGCTTACGTAGCGTCTAAAGGGGGCATTGTAATGCTCACCAAAGAAATGGCGTTGTCTTACGCCACCGACAACATCCGGGTGAATTGTGTGTGCCCTGGATGGATCGACACGCCGATGGCACGGCGTTCGATTGATAAACATGGCGGGCTTGAGATGATGATGCCGGAAATTCAGCGCCTACAACCCCTTGGTCGGTTAGGCACACCACAAGAGGTGGCGAAAGCGGTACTCTTCCTGGCCTCGGAAGACGCGTCGTTCATTACAGGAACAGCATTAATGGTGGACGGGGGTTACACCGCACAATAGAGGAGGAAGACGGATGCGGCTTCGTAGCGAAAAATGGTTTGAAGTTGGCACGGAACCGACGGCGCAACATCGGGCTGCCCTCCGGGCTATGGGGCACTTGCCAGACGCTTATGCTGGCAAGCCGATCATTGGTATTGCTAACTCCTGGAATGACCTTAATAACTGTAATCTGCCGCATAAGCATCTGGTGGAAGCGGTTAAACGCGGCGTGATAGCCGCGGGAGGTTTTCCATTCGAATTTCACACGATTTCCACAGCGGCCGACTTCATGATGCCGTCCGACTTACTGTATCGCAACTTGATGGCCATGGATGTGGAGGAAATGATTCGAGCCTATCCAGTGGACGGCGTCGTCTTACTGTGCGAATGCGACAAAACGTGTCCTGCACAATTAATGGCGGTGGCCAGCGCGAACATTCCGAGTTTGCAGTTGGCAGCCGGCCACCGTTCTTCAGGGTGGTTTAACGGCAAACGAATCACGTATGCTACCGATTGGTGGCAACTGTGGGATAACTTCCAAGCGGGAAAATTAACCGATGCACAATGGGATTACATCGAGCAAAATATTTCGTGTTCCTTAGGCGGTTGCGCTGTCATGGGAACCGCAACCACCATGAAAAGTATTTCGGAGATACTCGGCATGATGCTACCCGGGACCTCCGCGATTCCGGCCACGCATGCTGCCCGAACTGCCGCTGCGGAGGCAACGGGGCGGCGGATTGTCGAAATGGTACAAGAGGACCTGCGTCCTTCTCACCTAATGACCGATGCCGCGTTTGGTAACGCGATCATGCTGTTGGGAGCTATGGGTGGTTCGACCAATGCCCTTATCCATCTCACTGCGATTGCTGGGCGATTGGGAATCCCGCTCACACTGGATACGTTTGCCGACTATCTGAATCGGGTTCCCTTGTTGGTGGACTTGCAACCGAGCGGCCAGGCTAATATGGACGATTTTCATCACGCGGGAGGAGTGGGTGCGGTCATTTATGAATTGCTGCCATTACTGAATGGACGGTGCCTCACGGCGACGGGACAGTCTATCAATGAAGTGTATAGTCAGGCTCAAACCAAGGCACCTGGTATCATCGGGTCCTTGGAACACCCCGTGGCCCAAGGTCCGACTTTGACAATCTTAAAGGGCAATTTAGCTCCAGATGGAGCGGTCATTAAGACGTCGGCGTGTTCTCCGGAGTTAACACGGCATCGGGGGCAGGCAGTGGTCTTTCGTGATTACTCAGACATGCTCGCGCGCATTGACCAAGAGGGCGTAGTGCCTAACGAAGACGCGGTATTAGTGTTGCAAAATAGTGGGCCCGTCGGGGTTCCTGGAATGCCCGAGTGGGGTTCGTTGCCCATTCCTCGACACCTGCTAGAAAAAGGAATCCGGGATATGGTGCGTATCAGCGATGCACGGATGAGCGGTACCGGATTTGGCACCGTGGTCTTACATGTGGCACCGGAGTCGGCTATAGGGGGGCCATTGGCCCTAGTGGAGGATGGGGACGAGATTGAACTCGATTTGTCGCATAATATCTTAACCTTGTGCGTGTCCGACGAGGAATTAAGTAGGCGACGAGCTCAATGGCGTCCATCGGCGTCCGCTCATCATCGAGGATACCCCCGTTTATTTATCGATCATGTGCTGCAGGCCCCGGAAGGCTGTGACTTCGACTTTTTGCGGTCGCCGACGGATTCACTGGCTCCGTTTATAGAACCCATGGTCGGGAAGAGTTAGAAACTTCATCCCTACTTACTTAAACAGAATTGACAGATATACGAACATTGTTTAAGATTATGAACGAGGAGGAGTTTCCCTCATGCGCAATTACCGAGTCCCTTCTGTCGAAAGGGCATTTATCATATTGGATCAGGTCGGCCTTTCTCCTCAAGGCATGTCGCTTACGGAGATTACGGAAAGTACAGGCTTTCCTAAGACCACCGTCTTCATGCTTGCCACAGTATTAGAACGGCTTGCCGTGTTGCGTCAGGTCGAAGGACGTTATTTCCTTGGGGCGCACCTGGCGACGTTGGGAGGGCAGGCCCTTCAGCGGTTGGATTTGCGGACCGTGGCGGATCCGGTGATGCGAGAGTTATGTGATCAAACAGCGTTTACCGTTCATCTAGGAATTCTCGAACAGTGCCATGTGATTTTTGTTGGGAAAGTGGAACACGAGGGGTTTATCCGTTTTTCGTCGTACGTCGGGATGGCGCAACCCTTTCATGTATCCAGCCTAGGTAAGGCGATTGCGGCGTTTTTACCTGACGAACGGCAAATAGCTCTCACATCTTGTCCCCTGATTCAACGCACGCGATATACTATTACCGACCCCGAAGCTTTGCTTAAGGCGCTGGCCGTGGTCCGTCTCCAGGGCTATGCCGTCGAAGACGAAGAAGATGAAGAGGGAGTGCGATGTGTGGGGGCGCCGATTTTTGACCATGATCAGCAAGTCGTAGGGGCGGTAAGCATTACGGCAGTGCGAACGAATCTGCCGGTAGAAGCCTTTCCGCAGACGGCGCGGCTGGTGATTCAGGCGGCTGAGGAGATTAGCCGCTTGCTTGGCTCTTTAAAGCAAGACGAATCGCAAACGCCGCTAAGAAGGCCCTTGTGAGAATACAGCGAGGAAATTGAAGCGCTATTTGGAGATGGAGTATCAGGATGGAACAGTGTTCAATCGTGTTGGAAAGTCAATTATATACTGCGGTGATTTCCGACGGGTTGGATGGCATGAGTTATCGGGATCAGGTGATGCGGGCGGACCTCAATCCGTTGGTTGAGGGTCGGTTGTGGCTGGCCGGGTACGCACGGTGCCAGATGTAGATTATTATGGGCCATTGAACATAAAGCTCGCGCATTCCCCTTCCCAGGCGAGGCCGGGAGGGAGTCAAGCGGGTGGCGGCCGTTGAGGACGCCAGACTTTTTTCTTCTCGTCTGTGCGTCCCATTGCCGATAACGCCGGGGAATGGTACACTAGACTCAGAACGTTTGTTCGTTGGAGGATTCCGCCATGCTGAATGGTTATCGGTTTCGTCTGTATCCGAACCTCGAACAGGAACAGATCTTGCTGCGCTGGATTGGCTGTCAGCGGCTCATCTACAACGCGAAAGTCCAAGAAGATCGCTATGACCGCCGCTTTCAGCAGCGAATGGTCGGCACAGCGGGCATGGAGGTCCCGGTCGATCAACAGTACCGCCGGTTTATCACGCCACGCACCGCGTTTTTGCGCGAGGTACCGTCGCAGATTCTCCGCAATGGGGCCGTCAAATTCCGCCGGGCGTATCAGCGCTTCTTTCAGAAGCTGGGCGGACGCCCGAAGCTCAAGAAGAAATCGGGGCGGCAGGCGGTCTGGGTGACATCGGAACTCTTTCAGTTTATCCCGTTAACGGAGGAGGCGACGGGTCATGTCACAGGCTATCGCCTGCACGTCGGCACAGACACATTTCCCGTGGGGGTGATCTCTTATGTCGCCCATCGTCATCACGCCGTGCCCTCGTCCATTCACATTGCGGTCGAAGGCGGTCACTGGTGGCTGTCGTTTGCCGCGGAGGATCCCGATGTGGCGATGCCCGAGAAAACACTCGACGCGATGACGGAGCAGATCGCCGAGGACTTGCGGCATTTGTCGGCGGAGCAACTCGCCGAGCGCACGCTCGGCGGGGATCGCGGCGTGGCGAAGCCTTTGGTCACGTCCGACGGCCAGATTCACGATCTCGATCCCGTGCAAAAAGACCGCATCCAGCAGCACCGCAAACAACACACGACAGGGCAACGCAAAGCGTCTCGGCGAAAAAAAGGTTCAAAGAATCAGAACAAAGCGTATCGCAAGGCGGCGCGCTATCAACAGTACGAAAAGAACGTCCGTCAGGACTATGCCCATCAAACTAGTCATCGACTCGTCGCGAACGATAGCTATGATGTCTATGTCTTCGAGGATCTTGCCATTCAAAACATGACCAAACGTCCGCAAGCCAAAAAAGATGCCGAAGGGCGGTTTCTGCCGAACGGCAGAAACGCGAAAGCGGGCCTTAATCGGGCTATTTTGTCGTCAGCGTGGGGAGAGGTTGTGTCATTTACGTCGTATAAAGCCTTGCGGTCCGGAAAACTCGTCATCAAAGTACCTTTCGCGTATAGTTCGCAGGAATGTGCCGTGTGCACATTCACTTCCCCGGACAACCGGCCCTCGCAGGCCGCGTTTGTCTGTCAACGCTGCGGACACGGCGATAACGCGGACCACAATGCGGCCTGCGTGATTGCGAAACGCGGCATCAAGAAACTCCTTTCCGAAAATCCGGTGACAAAGGCCCACAAAGCCACCCGGATTTTTCCTCGCAAAGAACACGAGGACGTTCGGAAACTAGGGCCGGAGCGGTCCGAAGTCACGCCCGGGGAGATCACACAAGACGTGGGGGGCCCACGGCCTCCCACGCAGCGGTCAATGAGCCAGGAATTTCTGGGAACGAATCCAGAAACCCCCGCCTCGGCCTCGTAGAGGCCAGGCGGCGGGAGAAGTTCATTCAGCCTTGTGAGGTCGAGATTTTGCAATTTGTCGATACCTTAGTGGCGATGACATGGTAGTAGCAGGTGCGAATGAATCGGTCGAGAAGGGGTTTTGGGGGGAATTGTTGTCGACAGTGTGAGGATCGGGAATCCCCCGGCTTTAGCCGTGCGGAGGATGTCAAAATCCATTATCATTCCAGAGTATGTGAATTTGAGCCATGTGGGATTAATCGGTCATTATATTGTGGCGATCCTAGTATATACACGGTCTTAGGCTCGCCGTTCGCCACGTTTTTAATGACGACCTATTTCCGTGGAGTGCCCGATGAGCTTCTGGAGGCGTCGGTGGTCGATGGAACTGTCATATGGTCGGATATTTTTTCGAATTATGCTACCTATGGCTATTCCCGCACTGTTCACTATCGCAGTGTTGCAATTTATTCAGGTATGGGACGACTTATTGGTCGCGATGTTGTTCTTACCGAATCCCGCGGTGCGTACCATCACCGTCGGATTGGCTACCCTCCAGGCGCAACGTATCGTAAACATCCCTGTGCTCATGGCGGGATCCTTTGTGAGGGCGCTTCCGGCGGTGATTGTCTATCTTATTTTCCAACGTAGCCTGATTAACGGGTTAACTATGGGGATGGGGAAGTAACCCCTCAACAAGCATTTGGTACTGTGAACGCAGGGTGATGGTTCACGAGTTAATCGGGATTGTACCCATTCATCGAGGTGGACCTCTACCTCGTGTACGTGGCCAAGGGATACCATCTCTCTATGGGTTATGCCCATTAAAAAACCGGGAGGGAATCAAGATGATTGAAGCGAAGAATTGGGTGGCTGGTTCACAATCTCCCGTCACCGCACGTGCAGAAGTCTACAATCCGGCACATTACGATGAGATTGTGGGGATAACAGGTTATTCGTCTTCGGAGGACTTAGAGCAAGCGGTACAGGCAGCTTGCAATGCGCAAGTGGCATGGAAAAGACTCGGATTCTTGGCTCGGGGAAACCTGTTGTTTCGCGCAGCGGGGATATTGGAAGAACATGTCGACGAGTTAGGTCAGTTGGCTGCTAAGGAAATGGGCAAGCCCATCGCTGAAGCTCGGGGTGAAGCCCAAAGAGCGGTGGCTATTTTGCGTTACTACGGGGGTGAAGGTGCACGCACTATGGGGGATGTGATCCCGGCAGCGAATCCTGGGACGCTCCAATATACAACCCGAGAGCCCCTAGGCGTGGTAGGGATTATCACGCCATGGAATTTCCCCTTAGCCATTCCCGTGTGGAAAATGGCACCGGCTTTAGTCTTTGGCAATACGGTGGTCCTCAAGCCCGCGGAACTGAGCGCACTTACTGCGTATCAAATGGTGTCGTTAATCGCCCCCCTATTTCCCCCGGGGGTCATCAATTTGGTTTTAGGCCGAGGGAATGAGGTGGGCGAATCCCTTATTCGCCATCCTCAGGTGCGGGGTCTGAGTTTTACAGGATCCGCCGGTGTGGGCCAGCATATTGCGGAGGTGGCTGTTGCTCGCGGTGTGAAGTATCAACTAGAAATGGGTGGAAAAAATCCCGTAATTGTTGCTAATGATGCTAGCCTGGAGCTGGCGGTAGACGCGACCGTCTCTGGTGCTATGCGATCAGCGGGACAAAAATGCACCGCCACCTCTCGGGTGATTGTCGCGGACGGGATTTATCGAGCCTTTGCTACCGCTCTGGGCGAGCGGGTCGCTTCGCTGAAATGGGGGGATCCCTTGGATCCCGGAACATATTTGGGTCCGGTTGTGTCTGCAGCACAAAAAGAGAAAGTTGTGGGGTTCATCGAGGGCGCAAAACGGGAAGGACATCGACTATTGGCGGGAGGAGGTAGCATCGAGGCGCCGGGGCATTTCGTGATGCCCACAGTGTTTGACGAGGTGGATCCGCAATCGGCTATTGCCCAAGACGAAATCTTTGGACCCGTGGTAGCCGTGGTGCCGGTGGCAGGGATCGAAGAGGCGTTACATGTCGCCAATGGTGTACGGTATGGGCTCAGTGCGTCGGTGTTTACTGGCAGCTTGAAGACCGCGTTGGCGTGTGTGGAGGGTTTGGAGGCCGGGATGGTTCGGGTAAACGAGGAGACCGCGGGGGTGGAATATCAAGCTCCATTTGGTGGGATGAAAGCATCAAGTTCGCATTCACGGGAACAAGGCCGTGCTGCGCTAGAATTTTACACGGAAACTAAAACGGTTGCCATACGAAGCATTGGTTAGCAGAAAGGGGGTGTGAAACATAATGGTGAATTTATGGGCATGGACTGACGAAGCAGGCATCGGCCATGTGGGGATGTCGCATGGGCCGACGGGGGAGGCGTTGGACCTCGCATATGCTGATGCTCGCATCGACTCCATCGACGCTTTGTGGCGGTTGTTCGGTGGGCCAAACTTAGTCCACACTTTGGAAGCATGGTGGCAGAGGGTTTCACAGCGGGTACCGATTCCCGAGTCGCGGTTAGGAGTTCCGGTCGCGCTAACAGAGTGTTGGGCGGCCGGGGTTACTTATGCAATGAGTCGAGACGCGCGAGTCGAGGAAACGCAGGGAGCCGAGGCCCTTTACCGCAAGGTTTATGATGCCCAACGCCCCGAGCTATTTTTCAAGGCCCCAGGCACCCGGGTGGTCGGCCCTGGTGCCGAAGTGGGTTTGCGGCGTGATTCCCCTTGGCAAGTGCCGGAACCGGAGCTCACACTGGTATTGGATCCCGAAGGGCAACTCTTTGGGTTTACCATCGGCAATGACATGTCCTCGCGCGATATTGAAGGCGAGAACCTTCTGTATTTACCCCAAGCTAAAATTTTCCATCACAGCGCAGCAATTGGACCCTCTCTAGTCCTGGCCGAAACCTTGGATCCGCGAAATCTGGAGATTCGCATGGTTATCGAGCGTCAGGACAGGGTCCTCTTCGATGGAAGGATCACCACGGCGCAAATGCGGCGTACGCCGGAGGAATTGACCCGCTATTTATGTATGGAGTGGCCCATTGAAGGGTGGACGGCTCTCATGACCGGGACTGCCTTAGTGCCGCCAGCCGATATCTCACTGGATGAAGGGGATCGGATCGCCATCACCATCACCGGTATTGGCACCTTGATGAATCGTGCGAGAAGGATTGGGCCTACGTGGGCTAAGGTACCGGCGTCCGAGTGAGGAGCTTGTCGGGTTAGGCTCGCGACCCGTATTTCGCACCCTGACCCAGAGGTAGACACCAAACTTTTTTGACTACCCTGACGGCACGGCGGCTAGCCGCCGTGGTTCGATTTCCAACAGCAGACATGCCAAACGCTGGACCCAGGTCA
>JAJZZP010000064.1 GCA_021797515.1 Bacillota bacterium
AATTAGTGGTGGCCATCGGAAATTCGCTCGGACTCACCCATACGGTGACATCGGGCATTATTTCCGCCAAAGATCGGGTGCTGTTTCGGGACGGTTGGGAGTACCACTTAATCCAAACTGATGCCGCCATCAATCCGGGCAACAGCGGTGGGCCGTTGGTGAACGCCCAAGGCGAACTGATCGGCATCAATTCTAGCAAAATTTCGCAGGCAGGCATCGAGGGGATTGGATTACCAATTCCCGACCTGGTGATCGTTGCGGCATAAGGCTTACCGGGCTCGTGATTCCGACAGGCGTCTGACTATGCGTCAGACGTTGTGTATTTTGCGCACATCCTCCGCTTCATTGCAGTTCGTTAGTGAAAGAGAAATGAGAGGTGTATAGTATGCTCAAGGATTGTTGTCATGCCGCGTAAAATCCGGCAGTTGACGGGGGATTTGCAACATGCGGGATTTATTGAGTTGCCTCGCAGGGGGAAGGGTAGTCATTCCCTTTGGAAACATCCCGACTATCCTGAGGTTCCGGCAGTGACCCTGGCCGGGCAAGCGGGCGATGATGCCAAACCGTATCAAGAACGAGATGTGCAGCACGTGTTGGCCCAAGTGAAAGGACGGGAACGGGACAATGGATACGAGCGATAACGTCTTACGATACTCGATGCGCATTCGATGGTCCGAAGAGGACCAACTCTACGTTGTTGAAGTGCCAGAATTACCAGGATGCAAAACGCACGGCAACACCTACGAAGAAGCCGTCAGGCGAGCTCAGGACGCCATGGACGCCTGGATCTATGGACACCGAATGGCAGGCTATCCCATTCCCAAACCCTATTTCTATAATGCAGCGGCCTCGCGATTGTCGAGCCCATAACAGGGCGTTGTCGTGGGAGCCCAAAGCGTTCGTATTGGATATGATGCAACGGGAGATTATCCGGCGAAGGCAAATTGCAGGCCTGCGAGAAGCGGCCAGCCGTCTCACCGCGGCCTTTCGGCAGACCCGCCCGGATCTTTTGTCATGGCGGAAAATGAGAGTGATGCGGAATATTTTGATTCACGGATATGACCAGGTCTACCTCGACAGCGTGGGGGAAGTCATCACACAGGACATCCGCTTTTGGGGCAGACCTTCGAGATTTCGCTCTGCTGCCCACCCCTGATCGGAAACACGATATCGAACGCTGACCAAAGGACCAATGATCCTCCGTCGAGCCGTCCATGCCGTTTACCGTAGATGTTCACCAAGCCTTCGACCCATCGTCACAACATGGCAACAACTGGTGTTCATTAGATCGTACACCTCCGCTCTGAGCAGTACGAGTGGTGAGGGATTGGAGGGTTTGGGGCACCATTTCCGGACACGCTTCTTTTGGTATCAACAAGAGTAGGACCTTCGCCAGAACTTCTCTGTGAAGGGATGCTCGCTGGTCGGGTTATCATTGCAGGATATCGACCTCGTTCTGGTATCGACCGCAGTGGGGTGTGTTTCGGTTCGGATTACAGGGATAAAGGAGGGAATGTGAGGGCCAATCACGAATTATCGATTAGGAAGGGCGAATATTCGTGTGAGGAGCGAGCTAGTGAGAAAACAGTTTGGGGGTCCGTGGCCCGAGTTAAAATTGGACGTGTTAAAAAGATACCTCACAGCGTACATAACGGCGTTGAAAAATAAGCCTTTTCACAAAGTATACATCGATTCTTTTGCGGGAGATGGTACGGTTCAAACGAAAACAGGTCGGGTGCTTGAGGGCTCGGCAAAAATTGCCTTGGACATTAATGGTTTTGATGAATATATCTTTATCGAAGAGGACCCAGACAACATCAATGCATTGCAGCAACTGTGTAACGGTTATCCTACGAAAGCTGTGCAAGTGCTGGGTGGTGACGCAAACTATCTCATCGCTAATTGGCTTACATCAATGGCAGATGTGCGGCGCATGCGGGGGGTGGCTTTTTTTGATCCGTTCGGCATGGAGCTGGCATGGGATACCTTGGAAGCCGTGGCTCGAACTCGTGCATTAGATGTATGGTATTGGTTTTCCTTAAGCGGATTGTATCGACAGACGCCACTTTCTCGGCACAAAATTAGTGACGACAAAATAACTAGTGTGAACAAGGTGTTCGGGACGGACCAATAGTTAGATGACTTTTATGCAGAAGATCCACAGATAACGTGGTTTAAAGACGGTTCCGATTATGTCCGCGCTGAGGTTGATTACCTAGAAATTTGGACGAAACGACGCCTGGAAACCATCTTTCCTGCAGTGGATCAACCTCTGCGGTTGCCTCGTAAAGGGCCACCACGGTATTCTTTCTTTTTTGCCGTATCCAATCCCGATGCCAAAGCACAGGCATTAGCCTTGCGTATCGCCAATCACATTCTGCAGAGTGCCGACAGATTATCTTAGAGGAGGCGATCTATATGGGAAATCAGAGCCACATTGAGTGGACCGATGCCACATGGAATCCGGTGACGGGGTGCACCAAGGTAAGTCAGGGGTGTAAACATTGTTATGCAGAACGCATGGCCCATCGGTTACAAGCTATGGGCTCACCTCGGTATCGCAACGGGTTTCAGGTGACGCTCCATGCCGATGTATTAAACCAGCCCCTGCATTGGATCAAACCCCGCCGGATTTTTGTCAATTCGATGAGTGATGTCTTCCATCCCGACGTACCGGATACCTTTATCGCCGATATCTTCGCGGTGATGGCGCAGACACCGCGGCATACGTACCAGATTCTCACCAAACATCCGGAACGATTGGCCCGTATGGCGGGTCGCTTGCCCTTTCCGCCACATGTCTGGATCGGCACGAGTGTGGAGTCTCAGGAGGTGGGAGCCGGATTCGGTGGCTCCGTGAAGTTCCGGCCGCCGTTCGGTTTCTCTCGTGTGAGCCGTTGCTGGGGCCGTTGCCGCACTTGCCGCTGGAGGGAATTCATTGGTCATTGTGGGCGACGAGTCGGGACCCCATGCCCGGCCTATGCACCCCGAGTGGGTGTTGGATATCCGGGACCAATGTGTAGTGCGTGACCTTCCGTTTTTCTTTAAACAGTGGGGCGGTGTTGAACGCACGCGCGCGGGACGGTTATTAGCGGAGCGCCTCTGGAATGAATTTCCCGAATGTGGGGATTGTTCGATGACATCGGTGTAACACGGCTTCAATACGCCATGACAATAACGGCGAGAGTTTGTCATAGTTGCTCTCTGCACAACTTCGTGAGCCTTCAGTGGTGAAAGCTGTCTCGCTCGTGATGAGCACCATTCGCGTCACCTAAGTCTTAGTGGGGTGACGTTTTCGTTTTTGCGAACACGGCCACCCAATGTGTGGCCTAGT
This sequence comes from Bacillota bacterium, assembly GCA_021797515.1. Taxonomy (GTDB): domain Bacteria; phylum Bacillota; class Sulfobacillia; order Sulfobacillales; family Sulfobacillaceae; genus Sulfobacillus_C. The sequence goes on from JAJZZP010000064.1 coordinate 3,335, forward strand.
CTTTGTCCCTGAAAGGAGTCTTTGTCCGTGTCTGATCTGAGTTCCCTCCCCGTGACCGTAGAAATTGAGCGGTCTTTTAATCCGGTGTCGAAAACGTGGCAGCAGGCGGTGTCTATTAAGCTGGACGCCACAGCGTTGGCCCATGGCGTCTTAGCAGCTATTTCTGACCGGGACTGGAAAACCCTGTGCATTACCGCCGTGGAACACGCCATGCAAGGCCCTCCACCCAGTGGGCCTCACCGCAACCCCTCAATGCGGAACGGTCAATAGCCATACACGGGTTTGTCCTCCCAAGGGCAACCTTTCCTTTGGCACGGAGACAGAGGCCACCGGCCCCAGGTTATCCCCAATCTTATCGCATCGATTTTAGGGGCCTTAGCCGTATTGTTTGTTAACCCGCCTGCGATTTTGGCGTTTCATTTGGGTTCGTTGGTATATTAGAAAAAACTGACGCAACAAGATAGCTCAATTGGGGTTGCTTCTACCTGGCAAGGTGTGGAGTGGTGGCTTGTCATTCACTATATGGATGGAACGTATAACTTGAGTTTCGCACCTCGAAATTACAACAAATCTAATGGGAGAAAAGACCGCAAAACCCGCATGAATACTGGGTTTTTGGTATAATTAAGGTGCTATCCAAATCAACCAAAAACGGAGTGTTATCATGCGGGAAAATGCTACTGAGATCAAAAAGGTGCTCGATGAACACCAGTATTCGATCAACGCCATTATATTCGATGCGATGGGAACCTTCAAACTGAAT
>JAJZZP010000101.1 GCA_021797515.1 Bacillota bacterium
CCTCTTTGAAGAAAGCCTTTCGACGATATTTCGGGATAAATATGATAGGATAACTGCAATCCCAGCGGGTGTGGGACAGACTGTTTGCACCCACGGGCACCGTCCTCCTTTGCTTGAGAATTGGCTGCCGAAACCATTTCTCAGTATAGCAATGGAGGACTTTTACATCATGTCCCACGGCTTCTCCTATTCAGTTCTCCCACGCATAGTGTGGGGCTTAATGTTTGAGTTAAGAGGCATGACACCATCCGATGTCCTTGAAGAGTATATACATCTGACACCTCTGCAATGGATTGAGGAACCGGAAGACGTGGCTAAAGTAGTCGGGTTCTTGGTGGGAAACGATGCTGCCTTCATTACCGGTGAAGCCATCAACGTGACAGGAGGGGCCAATCTTTAACGCCGGTTGCTATCTGTTCATCGTCATCACACGCGGTCAGCCCGGCCGTTTATCCGCGTACTATCAGCCGAAGAACGGGGGATGCGGCCTGGCCTCGGTACGCTGACAAGATACCATCCCGAATATTTGGTCCATTTAGTGTTTATATATTGATAGATTCCCATCCACCGGAGTGCAATACACGAGAGGTCTCGGAATGCTCCCGAAATGGTTGTCTTACACGAATCTTGGTACTAGGGCCCCGAAAACGCACTTTCGGGGCCCTAGTACCAAAGTATTGTTCATTTATCGGCGTTATAGACGACTTGTCCACAAATAATCGTCTTGGCAACTTTGCTTCGGTATTCGAAAGGGTGGCCATTCCAGATGACGATATCGCCATCTTTTCCCGGATCGATGGACCCTAGACGGTCACCCACACCGCATAAGTCGGCCGGAGTTTGCGTAAGTGCCCGAATGGCGTCTTGCTCTTCCATCCCCTCACGTACCGCCAAGGCCGCACTTACCACTAAATATTGTTCCGGAACCACTGGGTGATCGGTAATGATAGATACTTTGACACCGTTTTTAGCCAAAATACCGGGGGTTTTGAAGGAACGGCCGCGCACCTCTACTTTTACCCGCGCTACTAATGCGGGGCCGCATGAGACCGGTATGTTATATCGCAACAATTCATCTACCACTTTGTATGCCTCGGTGCCATGTTCGATGATATGATCTACGCCAAATTCGCGACCGATTCTAAGGGCTGTCAAGATGTCGTCCGCCGTGTGAGCATGGGTGCGAAAGGGAATCTGGCGGTTCAACACCATGACTAAGGCGTCTAGATCTACATTGCGCTTATGTTCGGGATCCTTTTCCAGTTGGCGCCGATAATCTTGCGCATCGTAAAAAGCCTGTCGCATCACTCTGGCCACACCTAAACGGGTGGAGGGCATCTTTTGTTTGTCACCATAAACACGTTTGGGGTTTTCCCCCATGGCGCTTTTCATTCCCGATGGGGATTTAAGCACCATATCATCAATATTTTGCCCCCACAAGCGTACAGTAGAACCTTGTCCGCCAATTACGTTGCCGCTGCCTGGGGTGACCCACGCTGCTGTAATTCCGCCCTGGATAGCATCTCGGAGGGCCACATCGGCCGTGTTAAATGCATCAATCACGCGCACCCCGGGTGTCACAGGGTCAGTTAACTCGTTTCCATCTGCGCTTCCACGACCTTCGCCATCACTAAAGACGCCAATATGAGAATGGGAATCAATAAAGCCCGGAAATACATATTGACCGGAAGCATCAATAACGGTAGCCCCGATCGGAATATCAACCTCGGTGCCAACGGCTGCGATTTTGCCATCGTCACCGACTAACACGGTGCCATTAGCAATCGCTCCGTGAGTAACTGTTTCAAGCCGTCCTCCTTTAATTGCTATCATCCGCCATAACCGCCTTTCTGTTAACCTAAGGGATAATCGTTCGATTTAAGGTCTCTTATGCTTAATTCGGCCAATGAATGGGTCACCACCGTCTGATTTAGGAGGCGTTTTGAGCTCGATTGGCTTCGGCTTCCACTAGTCCGTTACGCAATAGTTGGGATGCTGGATATAACACGACCGTACCAACCAGAAGGACTCCCGCCGCAATATAGAACGGAATGGTCATGCCAACAGTTTGACCAATCCATCCCGACAGGGCCGGAGCGATTGCCGCGCCGGACCATCGCAAAAAATTATATGCTCCCGACGAAATGGAGCGAGCAAAAGGGGAGACTTCCATTGCCAGTGTAGTAAAAATAGCATTGGCAATACCACAAAAAAATCCCGTCAGGACAATTAAATATAGTAAATCGGATCGGGGAAGCCAGCCAGCCAATGTCAGCAATACCACCAGAAATAGTAAATCAACCTTTAGGATCGCGATCGGATGCGTCCGTTGCAACAGCCAGTTCACCACGAACACGGAAGAAATAGCGACCAAGATGCCCCAAGCAAAATACGTTAAACCCAAAGAAATTGCGGAGAGATGAGCCAAGGTTAACGGCGAATAGGCTAGAATAGTGAAAAATGCATAGCTGTAGGTAAGTCCAATGAGGGCATTAACCAATACCGGTCTATGGCCCAATGCCCGAAAAATATCGCGGGCTGTGCGCGGGTTTTCCCTGAGGGGAGGTTCCCGAACTAACAGCAAGGTCGCTACAAATGCAATGGCCATTAGACTTGCCGTACCAAAAAACGGATCGCGCCAAGAAAAACTGCCGAGAAATCCCCCCAGCAACGGTCCTGAAGCAATTCCCAATCCAAGGGCAGCCTCATATAGAGTAATCGCGGGACCCATCCCACCAGCAGATAATCCCACAATAATGGAAAGGGCTGTGGAGGTGAAAAAAGCGTTTCCGAGTCCCCATCCCCCGCGCACCACGGCCAAAAATCCGATAGACGGGGACAATCCAGAAAGGGTAGCAAATACAACCACTAAACCTAAGCCTAGCATGAGGGTCTTTTTGCCGCCTAATCGAGTACCTACGACGCCTGATACTAGCATGGCGAGGGCCATAACCGCAATGTAACTGGTAAACAACCATTCCACCTGGGCAGGAGTTGCCCCCATATCTCTCCCGATGAGGGGCAGTATCGGATCGACTACCCCAATGCCCATAAAGGCCACAAAGGTGGCAAATGCAGTCGCCCAGACCGCAGACGGGAACTGTAATCTCACCGCGAATGCCTCCCAAAATCTTGTTGTAAGTCCGATGGCATGTCTAGTATTTCCGACTTAGTTATCTGACCATGCTCTGGAAATTGACATTGCCAAATCACCATTCCCACGGCGGTCGCAATCGGTTAGCGCCATGGTTTGGTTTGATAAGATCCGCCGCATTGCGGCCCACAGTAAGAGTTATGTGACTACTGATGGGTATACGCTTTCCGCAGGCAACAGGGGTCAACGCGCAGAAAGACGGTACTCCTATGCTCAGCGATGGAATTGGTGAGGACTTATCTAATCTCCTGTTGACGTTCACGTTAATAGTGAATGACTCCTGCAGTATTGTCAAGAATCATTGCCGCATGGACCGTTATGCTACCCCAAAGCCAAAGAGCGCTTGTTTGCCGACATCTAAGTGGGATGATGAAAGCCTCGTTACTATCTACGGTGGTCCGGTCATTGTATTTAGGATAGTTCCGCGCTGTGCCACATGGATAGAGTAGGTTTGGCATTAATGCGGCCCTCCGTTGTCGTTTCCGCCACGACCCGGGCACCGACCGCCAGGTTATTTTTTCCCTAGTTCGGCTAATAACCTTGACATAAATTTGCGAGAAGATCAGTGAGTATTATGTACCATTGGGGACCTATAGGCCTAACGCTATAGATCCTCCGGCAGCTCTTGACCGTCGTGCCTTGTCCTGGGCCCTAATCTAGGGCACCCGAAAAGCCCGTCCCCAGCCGCGACGGGTTACGGTAGGGCGGGTCTTACGAGGGATTCTGGCGAACCCGGTCCCACCCACAGAGCCACTGCAATGGGCGATATCCCCGCCACAAGGTCT
>JAJZZP010000154.1 GCA_021797515.1 Bacillota bacterium
CGCCAACTTGAACAGGATGGTCCTCCTCCAAGGGGTTTGTTACTCCCCACACCTTCGACAGAGGGACCACCCATTCCTTTGCGTGAATATTCCGCCTATTTACCAAACAAAACTGGGGATGGGTCAGCTTCTTACCCTATCAAAATAAGGCCTCTCGTGTCATTGTTTATTAGGGGGCGCAAGAGCGGAGAAGCCCCTGCCTCACCATCCTTGGGGGGCTAGCCAAAGGCTGTGGTGTCCGGCGGCTCGGTCAAGGCCGGCGTCAGCCGCCCATCGGGGGAGATTTGACCGAGCCGCCGCAGACAACGATAATCTGCCCTCCCCCACAGGATGGAACCGATTCCACCGGTTTGATATTGCCACGAATTTCAGGTGTCCATGCTATTGACACAAGTCCAATCACGATCCAGGTCCATCCCACAGACGTCACCGTGATACACGCGTTCTGATAGGGAAAGTTTCACTTTCTTGTGTCCACATTGGGCGCACAGTGTACTGGACGGATAGAACCGCGATCCTTGCCTGAGCGCCGTCCCCGTTTGCTGGCAAGCGGACAACAATTTTACGGTGAAGTCGTAGAATCCTTGATCCCCAATTGCCTGACTCCAATTGGCGATTTTTCATCATGCCGTGGACGGTTAAGTCTTCGACGGTCATATACGCTGGCTTGGTTTTCACCAGTTGACTGCGATACGTCTGTCTTGGACAGATGCTTGACGTTTACCAAAATTCCTGCACCTAAAATAAACTCCAGCCCCGGACACCAAATGCTCGGGGGCTGGATCTGTGATGGAACTTCCCTTAGTGGGTGATGGCCTGGCTGGTAATTCCTCCAGCCAGCTTCAAACGGTTTTCGGCACGCTGCAGCGCCCTTTGCGCCCGCTTCAAATCTACATCATCCTTACCGGTAGACAAGATTTCAACAGCTCGTTCCCGTGCGCGTTGAGCTCTGGCGACATCAATTTCACTAGACCATTCAGCGGAATCCGCCAGCACCACCGTCGTATCGCCGACCTCAAGAAACCCACCGCCAATGTTCAGGTGTTCCGTTTTCCCATCGGCCCCGTATATGGTCATAATATGGGGAATGAGCGGTGTAATAATATGCACGTGATGCGCCAAAATCCCAATTTCGCCTTCGGTCGAGCGCACGATAATCATCGTCACCGATTTATCGTAGACGGTTCGATCCGGGGTCACTACTCTCAGTTGATACGTTGTCGCCATGTTTTTACCCCCCGACTACTGGGTCTTGGCCTTTTCGACCGCTTCGTCAATTGTGCCGACCATGTAGAACGCCATTTCAGGCAAGTCGTCGTGCTTTCCTTCCAGGATTTCGCGAAACCCGCGTACGGTTTCGGAAATCGGCACGTATTTGCCGGGCAAGCCCGTGAACTGCTCTGCAACAAACATGGGTTGCGACAAAAATCGCTCGATCTTTCGGGCCCTGGCTACGGTCATTTTGTCATCGTCGCTCAACTCGTCCATCCCCAAAATCGCGATGATGTCCTGCAATTCTTTGTACCGCTGCAAAACTGCCTGCACCCCACGGGCCACATCGTAATGCTCCTCGCCCACGGTTTGCGGTTCCAAGATCCGCGAAGTCGAAGCCAAGGGATCTACGGCCGGATATATTCCCTTCTCCATAATCCGCCGTTCCAGGTTGGTTGTCGCGTCCAAGTGGGCAAAAGTGGTAGCAGGAGCCGGATCAGTATAGTCGTCAGCCGGCACGTAAACCGCCTGGATTGAGGTAATGGATCCCTTTTTGGTTGAGGTAATACGTTCTTGCAATACACCCACGTCCGTGGCCAACACCGGCTGATATCCCACCGCTGAGGGCATACGGCCTAATAAGGCCGACACTTCGGACCCGGCCTGAATGAACCGAAAAATGTTGTCGATGAAGAACAACACATCGCGGCCTTCCTGGTCGCGGAAATATTCCGCCATGGTCAGTCCCGACAAGGCGACCCGCATACGCACTCCTGGCGGTTCGTTCATTTGTCCATAAACCAGCGCGGTCTTGTCAATAACGCCTGATTCATTCATTTCCAAGTATAGGTCATTGCCTTCACGGGTTCGCTCGCCCACGCCGGCAAAAACCGAGAAACCACCATGTTCTTTGGCAATATTGTTGATAAGCTCCATAATCAATACCGTTTTACCAACGCCAGCGCCGCCGAACAAACCAACTTTGCCGCCTTTGGGATAAGGCGCAATCAAGTCTACCACCTTAATCCCGGTTTCGAAAATTTCCGTAGCCACCGCTAGTTCGGTAAATGCCGGCGCGGCTCGATGAATCGGCAAATGTTCGCCCGCCGCAACCTGACCCTTACCGTCAATCGGGTGGCCTAACACGTTAAACATTCGACCCAAGGTAATATTCCCCACCGGGACCGTAATCGGATGACCTTCGTCTATCACCCGCATACCCCGTACCATGCCGTCAGTTGAGGCCATCGCGATGCAGCTCACTCGATTGTCTCCTACATGATGCACGGCTTCTAATGCAACTGCAAACCCGCCCTCCGATACCCTACTTTGGGGGCCGTCGCCCGGTGCTCCGGCATCGTTCGCCACCACCTTCAGCGCGTTATAAATGGCCGGTAGTTGTCCCTGAGGAAATTCTACTTCCACCACCGGGCCCAGCACTTCTACAACTCGTCCTTCCGCTGCCACGTTCCGTCCTCCTATTCCAGCGCCTCGGCGCCACCCACTAGCTCGGCAATTTCCCGAGTAATGGCGGCTTGCCGCAAACGGTTTCGCATCAAGATCATTCGGCGTATCAATTCTTCTGCGTTCTTACTGGCGGAATCCATAGCTGTCATACGTGCGCCTTGCTCACTGGCCTTGGACTCCAAAAGCGCTCCATAAATCAGCACCTCAATATATCTCGGCAACAGATCCTCAAAGACGGTACTGGTATCCGGCTCGAACACGTACCCTTGGGTCTCCCCGGAAGCTGGCGGAGAGGTTGTCTCCACCAACCGAGCCGAACGTCCATCGCCAGCCGCAGCCACTGCAAAGGAGCCACGAACCCCCGACCCCTGATTGCTGAATCCCGTCGGCTCCACTGGCAAGATACGGAGGGTTTTAGGATGTTGCGTCATGGCATTGACATACTCAGTATAGGTCAGATAGACCTCATCGACCTCTTTGGCTAAAAACCGAGCTATCACCACTTCCGCAATTGCGCGAGCTTGACGATAACTCGGATCATCGCCCACCCCTAAAAACTCATCCATAATGGGAAATCCCCGACGGCGAAAGAAGTCCCGACCTTTACGGCCCACCGCAAAAATGAATTTTTCCTTGGTCGCCATATGCTGCAGTTCGGCCGTTGCCTGCCGCAATACATTGGTGTTGTGCGGGCCAGCCAATCCTCGAGCGGAAGTCACCACCAGCATCGCGGCACGCACCGGAGGACGCTGATCCAATAAGGCATGGCCTCGTGTGCTCCGAGTTGCCGCACGGGAGGTAATGGCGCGAATTTCCCGAAAGTAATCCCGTGATTGCCGCGCCCGCTCTTCAGCTCTACGGAGTTTGGCTGCAGCGACCATCTTCATCGCCCGCGTAATTTGCTGGGTATTGCGGACGCTTTTGATGCGACGATTTAGTTCCTGCAGTCCTCCTGCCATTTAAAACACCGCCGTCCGTTTGAATTCCTCAATGGCCTCGGTCAAGTTCTTGGTGATTTCATCGCTCAGGCTTTTTTCCTCTCGAATGGCTTGCAGCACCGTTGGCCGACTTTCCTGCAAGAATCGCAAAAACCCCCGTTCAAAGCCGCGTACGGCTTCAACCGGCAAATCGTCCACGTATCCCTTAGTCACAGCAAAGATCACCGCTACCTGCTCTTCTACCGCCAATGGCTGATATTGCGGTTGTTTTAACAGTTCCACAGTTCGCACACCACGCGCTAAACGAGCCTGTGTCGCCTTATCCAAATCGGAGCCAAACTGGGAAAACGCAGCAAGTTCTCGATATTGAGCCAAGTCTAGGCGCATAGTGCCGGCCACCTGCCGCATCGCTTTAATTTGCGCAGAACCACCCACGCGAGACACCGAAAGTCCGACGTTCACCGCTGGTCGTATGCCCGAGAAGAACAAATCACTTTCAAGAAAGATTTGTCCGTCAGTAATCGAAATGACATTGGTGGGGATGTAAGCAGACACATCGCCCGCCAGGGTTTCAATCACCGGCAGCGCCGTCAAACTTCCACCCCCATTTTCTGCATTGAGGCAGGCAGCCCGTTCTAAAAGGCGGCTGTGAAGATAGAATACGTCTCCGGGATAAGCCTCACGACCCGGGGGGCGTCGAAGCAGTAAGGACATAGCGCGATACGCTACGGCGTGTTTCGACAAGTCATCGTAAACCACCAAAACATCCTTGCCATTGTCACGAAAGTGTTCACCCATAGCGCATCCCGCATAAGGAGCCAAATATTGCAACGGAGCAGGCTCTGATGCAGATGCTGACACCACGATGCTGTATTCCATGGCGCCGCGTTCCTCGAGTTGCCGCACTATCCCGGCAATCGTCGACTCCTTTTGGCCAATCCCCACGTATACGCAAATGACGTTTTCGCCTTTTTGATTCAAAATGGTGTCAATAGCTACCGCGGTTTTTCCGGTTTGACGATCACCAATAATCAGTTCCCGCTGACCACGGCCAATCGGGATCATGGCATCAATCGCTTTGATCCCTGTTTGCAACGGGCGCTTGACCGGTTGTCGTTGAATAATGCCGGGTGCCGAATACTCAACAGGACGGCGAACCGTATCCTCCATTGGGCCCTTGCCATCAATAGGCTGTCCTAAGGCATTAACAACTCGGCCAATTAAGGCGTCTCCTGCGGGAACTTCCACGACCCGTCCCGTCCGCTTGACACGGTCTCCTTCTTTAATACCAATATCAGAGCCTAAGATGACGCAACCAACATTATCTTCTTCAAGGTTCAACGCCATACCGAAGACTCCGTTATCAAACTCCAGCATTTCTCCGGCCATGCAATCCGACAACCCGTAAATGCGGGCAATGCCGTCTCCGACGGTTAATACCACCCCGGCTTCCGATAACTCGGTCGCTACGTTATATTTTTCAATTTCTTCTTTAAGAATCGCACTGATCTCTTCTGGCTTAATGCTCAACGACGTAACCTCCCCCGCTACCGTTCCGTAATCGCTCACCCAGCACGGCTAGTTTTTTTGATAAACTGCCGTCCATGACTCGATCACCCATGCGCACCACCGCGCCTGCCAACAACTCGGGCACCACAGAAACAGCTAGTTGCACGGTTTTGCCGGTGAGCTGGGAAAGAACGCTCGATAATTGTGTTTGTTCCGCTTCTGTTAAGGCTGTTGCGCTCTCCACTTCGGCGTGCACCCGACCTTGGGCCACGTCCCAGAGCGCCTGATATTCCTTAGCGATTTGCGGCAACAGCGTTTCGCGTCCCTTGGCGGTCACTACCGATAGAAAGTTTAAAATCAATGTATCGACCTGGCTGCCAAAAACCCGTCCAATCACTTCGATTTTGGCTCGGTGCGACACCTGCGGGTGCCACAAAAATTGTTTCAGATCGGGAGACTGGTTAATGGTCACGATAACCCATGCCAATTCGTCAGCAAGTTGAGCTTCCCGGGACGTACTGACCGCAATCTCGAACAGGGCTCGTGCATACGGGCGAGCCACCCGTTCTGTCATCATCATTGGACCGATCCTGCCTGACTCAAAAATTCCTCGACCAGACGGTGCTGGTCCTCATCCGAAATGTTGCGTTCCAAAAGTTTGCCAGTAGCCATCAATACTAAGTCTGCTACCTGACCGCGAATTTCCGACAGGGCCATATCGCGTTCATGCTGGATTTCGTCCAGGGCTGCCTTTTGGCGGTAGCTGGCTTCCCTTTGAGCTGCCTCGATAATTTTCTTGGCTTGCTCTTCTCCTTCGCGACGTGCCGCGGTAATAATGCTTTTGGCATCGTCACGGGCTGAGCGTACCAACGATTCTTGTTCGTCGTGCAACTGCTGGGCCTGCTCGCGCAGTGCATCCGCGTCTTGGATTTGCTTGGCAATGTTGTCTTTACGTCGTTGCATGGCCGCCAACAGCGGCTTATAGACATAGACCCGGAGTAACACCAACAGGACGAACCACTGCACGATCGCGGCTATCATATTCCCCGCGGTTAATGACGTGGTGGACACTGTAAAACTCCCTTCTGTAATCGCCGAATATGCCCTAAATCGTCGTTAGCCGATCTTGGTGAACACGAACAACACGAAGGTAATGACCGGCCAGGCTTCAACCAACGCCACCCCGACCAATGCCCACGTCAGTAGTCGGCCCAAAGCCTCCGGTTGTCGAGCCACACCCTCCACCATTCGTCCCATTACCAATCCATTGCCGATTCCTGCTCCAATCGCGCCACCAGCCGCAGCCAAGGCCCCAATCAACAGCATCCATACGTGAGTTGTCACTTGTAATTCCTCCTCTGTAAGCTTCGGTTCCCGTTCGAACGAATAAATTTCTCAGTTTCTTAATGGTCTTTGTTCGCTTGAATGCTCATGTAGGCTACCATCAAAATGGTAAATATCAGTGCCTGAATCAACGAAATGATGAGACTGAAAGCTAGCCATCCGGTGCCAACCAGCAGCGTCACCAGCCATCCACCGATGCCATGAGGCAAATTGGTGGTCATTCGCAGCACCAATTCTCCTGCCAAAATATTGCCGAATAACCGAAAGGCCAAACTGACCGGCATCACCAATTGTTCTAGCGCATTCACCACAAATCCGAACACCGGAATGGGCTTCCAAAACCACCCCACCAAAAAGCCGCCAATGCCCTTGTACTTGATTCCCGCCCACTGAATCAACAAAAAGATCCAGATGGCCAGCCCTGCGGGCATGCTCAAAAACGCCGTAGGCGAGTGGATCCACCGGGCACCAATGCCCGGCAGCGGCAATAAGCCGAGAATGTTAGACACCACCAGCAGTAAAAACAGCGTGAGTCCCATCAGGGTCAAGTTTGGCGCTAGTGCTGGCGGGGCCATTTGGCCAACCAACTCTTGGAACGTCTCCAATGCCGTTTCCATGATGTTTTGCGAACCCGAAGGCACAGCGGCGCTCACCCGCCGTACCGCGACCAGACCGAACCCGAAGACTACCGCCATGGCCAAAAGACCCCATATGAAAGGCGGCCAATCAAAACCGGTCAAGGAAAAATTCATCCTTCCTTCACCCCCTTGCCCTTATGCTGGATGAAGGCCCATAGTCCATAAATCGCATGCGGCAAAAAAACCGCCACGACGGCAAACTTCAGATTGACCTGGGTGTAGCGATGCAGTATATAAAAATATACCGCCAACACCATTAGCCTGGACATTAGCCGCAAGTTGATGCTAGTGACCGCCGCACGCTGATTTAGACGAGCCCACAGTGGGAGCCGCAATCCTAAACCCACCAAATCAATGACCCCGGGGATAATTCCCAGTGCCACTCCCCATATCGCATTTGATCCCGTCACTAACCCTGCCACCGCTAGTAGTGTTGCAAGCCCTAGAGAAACTGCAGCAGATTTTCGCCAAAGGTTTGTGAATTCTTTCACTTTAGCAAGATCCGCGACAGGTGGTAGATGCCAAAAAACCCAGCTCCTACCCCCACTACAACACCCACAATCGTCAGCCACGGTGTTGTATGCAATAGCCCATCAAGCCACTGGCCGAGAAGAAAGCCCAAAACAACGGACACTACTAACTGCAAACCCAAAGTCGTCGCTATGGCGATACTTTTCGCCACAGTTCGGCCATCGGAACCTGATGTGCCCGTGTTTCTCACCCTTTCCCCCCGTGTCTACTTTTGGAAGTGTGCCCATTATCCGGCAATAATATTGTTATTGTGCCAGATTGTGCTACGCCCCGCGCATAAGCAGAACAGGTAAAGAAAGCTCCTTGTCCAAAATCTACTACACTTCCTCTACCACTAAACGAGCACTGTTCACGGAATCAGTCAGGTTGTGTCGCTCCGATCATGAGGATACCTTTTCGGGTATGGAGGCGACCCTCTCCATACTGAAGTATAAAAATCCGCGGCGGTTGCGTCAATAGGTTGGCAAGACTATCAAAAAACCATGGCGCAATCGCGAAGTTACCGCAAACCCGCCATCCACGCAAAATAGAGCAGTGTTAGTGTCGATATAGTCTTTGACCACTACACTGACGCTTGTTTGGTATCCGATAGATTTAGTGGTTTCGGACGCTCAACATCTTAAATTTCGACTCCGCTACAATGTCCCAAATTGGCGGTCGCCAGCATCCCCCAATCCCGGGATGATATATCCGTTTTCGTTGAGGTGGTCATCCAATTGGGCCGTGTAAATGGGCACGTCGCTATGAAGCGACTCTACCTGTTGCACCCCCTCCGGCGCTGCAATCACACTCACCAAGCGGATGTTCCGAGCCCCATTTTCCTTAAGATAATTTAACGCGTCCACCGCCGAACCCCCCGTAGCCAGCATGGGATCCAAAAGCAGAAACGGATGGTCCCCTTTGTGGTCCGGAAAATTGGTGTAGTAGCGCACGGGTTTTAACGTGGTGTGATCACGATACATGCCTAAGTGCGACACCACCGCACTAGGGATGACGTCACGAAATCCTTCAACCATTCCTAAGCCTGCCCGCAATACGGGCACCAAGATTGGATCCTTGACTAGTCGAAATCCTTGCGCCGCCGCCAGCGGTGTTGGCACATCGATGGCTAGCACTTCCAGTTCTTCCAATACCGGATAGGCGATGAGGCGAGAAATCGCTGTCAACGTATGGCGAAATTGGTCAACACCGGTATCTTTATGCCTCAATGTCGCAATGTGCACTTTCACTAACGGATGATCTACAACAATTAACATGCCAACCATGGCTCCTCAAATGAAATACTTTGTACTGTTAGTGGGTCACATGCATATATTTTGCGCGGGCTCCGCCAATTAGCGGGGGCCGCGATCGCGCCGCGGTAACCGTTGCATGTCCAACCTGGGAAACCCGCGTGCGAATCGGCACCGCGACCGGCCGCAAATGCATGCCGATCATTGTCTGACCGATATCGACGCCTGCTTCTGCCTGAATCTTGGCAACCACCACCGGGTCTTCATAAAGCTCCATCGCCGCCGCAGCAAAACTGCCCCCAGCCTCCGGAACTGGCCATACATCGACCAGAGTCCAGCCATAGGTTTCTTGCGCTGCACGCTCTACCACCAGAGCGCGATTAATGTGCTCGCAGCCTTGCACGGCCAAACTGACCTGACGAGGCATTGCCGACAACAAGGAGGCCAAAAGATCGCGAGCCAGGTCCAGGTTGTGCTGAGTTCCAATGCGATGGCCCGAAATTTCACTCACCGACGCGCCCAGAACGAACACTTTGAGCGGCATCGGATTGCGAATCAAAACCACCTCGCTGACCGCGGCCGCTAAATCCTCGGCCCAGGCAGCAATTTCAGATGCCATGTTCGTTTTTCTCCAGCACTTCAATCTTCTCTAGACGGCGCAAGTGCCGACCACCCAAAAAAGAGGTCTTAAGCCATGCTTGCAAGATTTCTGCAGCTAATGGGGGCGCGACAAACCGCCCACCCATGGTCAACACATTGGCATCATTATGTTCCCGTGACAGTCGGGCCGATACCACATCATGGGCCAACGCTGCCCGTACGCCGTTCACCTTATTTGCCACCATGCACATCCCTTGCCCGCTGCCACAAATCAAAAGGCCCCGCTCAACTTCACCATGAGCGACCGCTGCAGCCACTTTTTCCGCATAATCAGGATAGTCCACTGATTCCGGACCAAATGTTCCAAAATCCTCGACATCCCATCCCCCGTCCATCAAGAATTGCACTAGCGTCTCTTTCAAGGGCCACCCCGCGTGATCCGCTCCCACAGCAATGCGCATGTTTCAATCTTCCTTCCTTGTCGACTTGGGCGGCACTGCTCCGATTTTGTCACCCAAGCGAACGATTAACCCTTGTAGCACTGATGCCAGCTTATCATAAACTGTCGGGTCCATCCCAATCGGATCTGCTATATCCCCTGTTTCCCCCGCCAATTCCGTCAACAAATAGACTTTGTCAGCCCAATTGGGTCGGCGCTGCACCACATTTAGGCATTGAGCCTGTGTCATGCAAATCACCCAATCCGGTTCTTCCCAGACATCGTTCAGGTCCCGAGATCGATGTTGGCTCAAGTCTGCCCCGTACGTTGCGACCGCATTCTGCGCATTTTTTTGCGCTTGTTGGCCGGGCCACGCCGATACCCCTGCCGATGAAGCTAGCGGCGCTTGATAGGTCCGGTTCCATATGGCCTCGGCCATGGCACTGCGGCAGGTATTGCCCGTGCAAACAAATAAAATTTGCGGCCTGTCATTGGTCATTGTCGTCACCCACCGAATTTGGCGCCGCAGCCTTGGCTAGCCGGTTTGCGATCGCTGCTCCAAGTGGCGTGCCTTGCTTCCATACAACGATAATCGCCGCTGGTTGATCGCGATCTAGTTTTCTAAGCCCGGTAAATAGGTTCTGAGCTGCAGCACCATCGTTGTCACCCAAATTATAAAACAAGGCCGGGCGTAATGCGCGTCCGATCGCCTCTGATGCCAACAATCCGTAGCGACGGCCAGAGCGTCCTAGCTTCTCCCATTGGGCCAGAGCCTGGTCTACATCGTCGGTGTCCCACCATTGCACCGGTGAGCGGGGGGCGTAATGACGATACTTCATCCCAGGAGATCTGGCAGGCGTCGAATCATCTGCAAGCATCACCGGTCCCAAAAAATGTTCCAGTTGATCCAAAGTCACTGCGCCCGGTCTCAACAATACCGGAATCTCGCGGCTCAAATCCACCACCGTGGATTCCACACCAACGATCGCCGGTCCCCCATCTAAGATAAGGGGAATCCGCCCTTTCATGTCTTCGTAAACATCTTCGGCAGTGGTGGGACTGGGTCTTCCCGACAAATTGGCGCTGGGCGCAGCGATAGGGCATCCGCTTAACCGCAGCAGTTTTTGAGCCACCGGATGGCTCGGGCACCGGACCGCTACGGTGTCGAGCCCTCCTAGTGCCGCCGAAGAGATGTGGCCGCCAGAAGAAACCACTACCGTTAGCGGTCCGGGCCAAAATTCTTTTAAAAGGCTCTCCGCCTGGGCCTTTATTGTTCCCCTCATCAAGTCCGAGAGATCATCCCGCTGAGAAACATGAACAATTAACGGATTGTCATGCGGACGCCCTTTGGCCCAATAAATCCTGCCGCAGGCCTCGGAGTCTTCGGCATTGGCGCCTAGGCCATACACGGTCTCGGTGGGAAATGCCACCAGTTGTCCATCCCGAATTAATTGAGCTGCCCGGATGATTCCCTCGTTCGCTGGGGTTACTTGAGTTTCCACAGATAGGCCTCCCTAAAAGCGAACAAAAATGTAACCAGCGCCTAATACCGCAGTGACCAGAAAGACCGATAACCCAAATTTGAGATATCGTTTAAAGTCCAAGTGATATCCGCGTTCCAGCGCCAAGCCTTGGGCCACCACATTAGCCGACGCCCCAATAATTGTAGCATTTCCGCCAATCGCGGCTCCCATCGCCAAAGCGACCCATAACCCATTGCCGAAATCGGGATTTTGCAGCATCAAGGCGCGGATAACCGGAATGGCTGCCGCCACCAGAGGAACATTGTCAAGTAAAGCAGAAAGCACCGCCGAACCCAAAAACAACACGACCGGCAACCACGGCCCCCAGGACTTTCGATTAATTAATTCCGCAAGCGCATTGGCCACGCCATGTTGTTCCAACGCGCCCACAATGACAAAGACCCCAACAAAAAAGCCGAGGGTACCCCAATCCACAAACTTTGGTAACACCTTAATTTGCGGTCCACCGTAAACCACCGCTAACACGGCTCCGGCCATGGCAATTTCCCCGGCTTCCAGTCTTAACGTACGTTGCAATAGAAATGCCACCAACGTGAGTCCCAAGATGGTCAGCAAGCCAAAAAGCCGCGGTCGCATTGGATAATTCACGCGTGACGGAGCAATCGGCGGCAACTGAGTTCTATGGCCCGCACTATCACGAATCAGATGCGGAAGCATCCAAGCCATGCCGGCCAACACAATTACAGCTCCGGGAAGCAGAAGGTTGACGAATTGATTGAAACTGAGATGTGCAGCCGTGCCGATTAAAATATTGGGCGGATCACCGATCAAGGTCGCCATCCCTCCGAGATTGCTGGCCACCACCATTACCATCAGCAGGGGCACCGGATCCAAACTCATCGTCTCAGCAATTTGAAACAAGGCCGGGGACAACAGCAGTACCGTGGTCACGTTATCCAAAAACGCCGACGCAGCGGCCGCCACGGTGTACATGGCAAACAGGAGCCGTTTCGGTGACGCCTGAATCCACCGCCGCATCAAATTCCCGAGATCGACAAAAAATCCGGCCTCTCCCAACAAGCCGACTAAGATCATCATGCCAACCAACAACGAAAGGGTATTCCAATCTACCGCTCTTAACGCTTGCTGCCACGTCACCACCCCTAGGGCCGTTAGCGCTGCCGCGACCGCCAAAGCAGCCCAGGCCCTATGAAACCAATCCCCCAGTAGGAGGACGTACAGCATTACCGTGGCCAATAAGGCAACCCAAAACGGTTGAATCACGTGGGAAAACATATACACCCCGCGTTATCCGGGAGACAACGCGGCATTCCAGGCCTCAATGCCACCGGTTAATTGAAAGACATGCGAATATCCTTGCTCTTCCAACACCTCGGCCGCGTACTCACTGGCGCCACGTCCATATTGGCAAAACACCACGACACTGGCGTTAGGATCCCAGTGCCACTCCTGATCTTCCAAATCAGTCACCGGAATATGAATCGCTCCAGGAATTGTTCCAATTTGCGCCAATCGCACATCAATCAGTACCATGGGAATCCCTTTGGCTTGCCACTCGGTCAATTCCCGCGCATCAATATGCTGTGCCATGTTACCCCTCCAACGTCCCCCCAACAATACGGTCAATTCCCCTATAATCATACGCGACCGGATCAGGAGTAAATCCATCATTCCTCAGGTATGCCAACACAGTACTTGACTGTCCTTGGCCCACTTCCAGATAAATATGGCCTCCCGGCATTAATTTCTCCCGGGCTTGGTCAATTAATTGTTCGACGATCTCGGTTCCCAAAGGTCCGGCATATAAGGCTATTTCGGGTTCATAAGACAGTTCTGGATCGAGATACTCTTTGTCTAAGAAAGAAATATAGGGCAAGTTGGCCACGACTAGGTTAATCGGAACCTCAATGGGTTCTAAAAGTGAGCCCAACGCAAAACACACGGAAAGCCCCAGACGTTCAGCGTTGGTACGGGCCAATGCCAGTGCTGCGGCACTAATATCCGTTGCATAAATCGTCGCCGCGGCTGGCGCATAATGGCGCAGTGCTAACGCAATGGCTCCCGAGCCGGTTCCTACATCCACCACTGTTGTTGGAATGTCAGGCTGAATGTCAGCAAGCACCCGTTCCACCAACAATTCTGTTTCCGGCCGAGGTATGAGGGCATCGACCGTGGTCATTAAAGTTAACCCCATAAATTCCCGTTGGCCAACAATATAATGAAACGGCTCGCGCCGAACCCGGCGCCTGACCAAATGATAAAAATGGGCCGCATCAGAATCCGCTATTTCCCTGCCCCCGGAAAGCCACGACACGAGGGCTGTGCCGGTGGCATACAGCCATAAATACCTGGCTTCGGCGGTTGGTTCGTCGACCCCGGCTTTAGCCAGCTCGAGGGCGGCGGCTTTAATGTGTTCCAGCCACGTCATTGCGCTTCGGCTGCCAGCCGATCCTCCTGATCCCGCGTTTGCAAGCTGGTGATAATCTCTTCGATATCCCCATCGAGGATGGTGTCCAAACGGTGAAGAGTTAGCCCAATGCGGTGATCGGTCACTCGCCCTTGAGGGAAATTATAGGTGCGTATGCGTTCGGAGCGATCGCCGGTCCCTACTTGGGATCTCCTCTCGTCCGCCACCTCTTGAGCCTTGGTCGAGTCTGCCAAATCTTTTAATCGGGCTCTTAGCACTTTCATCGCCCGATCTCGATTCTTAAATTGAGACTTTTCATCTTGGCATGACACCACAATACCCGTGGGCAAATGGGTAATCCGAACCGCAGATTCGGTTTTATTAACGTGTTGCCCTCCTGCGCCACCAGACCGCATGGTCTCGATTCGCAGGTCGTCAGGATTAATCGTCACGTCCACCTCTTCTGCCTCAGGCATTACGGCAACCGTTATTGTAGAGGTGTGAATTCGTCCCCCGGCCTCAGTTACCGGGATGCGCTGCACTCGATGAACACCCCGTTCATATTTTAGTTTAGAAAACGCGCCTACTCCCTCAATGGAAAATATAATCTCCTTGATACCCCCAATATCGGTAGCGCTTAAGGACAAGATCTCGACTTTCCAGTGTTGGCGCTCGGCAAAGCGAGTGTACATGCGATAAAGGTCGGAAGCAAACAAAGCTGCCTCCTCTCCGCCAGCCCCCGCGCGAATTTCCATAATGACATTTTTTTGATCGTTGGGATCTTTCGGTGTCAAAAGATTTAATAGAGTCGATTCGCTCTCGGCTAACCGCGTCTTGTATCGTTCCAGTTCTTGTTCGGCCCAGCGGCGCGATTCGACATCGTCATCGCGTACCAGTTCTTTTAATGTGTCAAGCTCTTCAACCAATGCCAAATACTGATCATATCCGTGAGCCAGGACCTCCCATTCCGAAAGCTCCTGGGCATACCGCCGCAGACGCTCGGGATCCTGCGTAACCTTAGGATCGGATAAAGCCTCTTGGACCTCTGCATAATGAATTTTGGCCGACTCAAGACGCGATCGGGTCATATCGTCCATGGTTCCCTCACCTTTTCTTCGCAAAAAATGAAAAACAGAGCCCCGGGGCTCTGTTCCATGCGGCTACTTCATTCCATAGCGCTTCCGGAAGCGTTCCACGCGGCCACCAGTGTCGACGATGCGCTGCTGGCCAGTATAGAGCGGATGGCATTTCCCACAAATTTCAATGTGCACATTGTTCTTGGTCGAACCTACATGGTACACTGCGCCACACGAACAAGTTACGGTTGTCCGTTCATAAGACGGATGAATATCTGCCTTCATTCCATTCACCTTCTTCCAGCCCGACACTTAAAGACATCGAGAGTTATTATAGCAAATCAGTCATATGATGGCAACCAGCAAAGAGCGCATTACCGCGTGCCCCTGGGTCCACTGCAGAGAACGCCGGCGATAAATGGTTTAGCCTGCCACCTGATGGAAACGGCTGGGGTTTGACGGAAAAATCCAATGCCGTATACGGAATCCCTTTCACGCAGTCGCTTGACTCGGCTTCGCTGAGCGTAAACTGGTATTCATATCTGTCCCCTCTTCTGGTTAATATAAAGAGAGAACGAAAATACATGAAAATACCAAGTAGCAACTAATAATTATAATAATTATCAATAATATTTCATATACCCATACCCGGTATGTGAAATAAATAACTTAATATTAGGCTTAATTCCACGCACATTTTTCATCTTCATATACTGTACCCCTAATGGTACAATAAAAATCGATTCGCAACAAACGCTCTTGGGAGGTGTTGTAATGGCTGAAGAAACGATGAACCTGATGCTCATATCTGGCGAATACAGTCGACTGCATGCGGCGGCTATGCTCTCTGCAGTAGCCAGCAGCTATGGCAAGACCGTAAACATTTTCGTATCAATGGAAGCCTTACCGGCATTCCATAGGGATCCTCAGATATCTGAGGCCTCCCTCATCAAAGGCCCGGTTGCCAAAAAAATAGGGGAAACCGGTGGACAAAACTTCATTGAATTGTTTCAACAAGCAAAAGACTTTGGAGAGGTCACCATTTACGCCTGCGGTTTGGTTATGGACGTATACCATTGGACATTGGCGGACCTGAATCCAATATTTGACGAAGTCATGGGTGTTGCCGGATTTCTCGCCAAAGCTGAAGGGCAGCCCACGTTTACCTTTTAATCACAGAGTTCTGCGACATACAAGGAGGTTTTCGCCAGTGGAAGACGTTAAAGTGATTGATGCCCGAGGATCTTATTGCCCCGGTCCCCTGATGGAGCTCATCAAGGGAATTCGACAAGAGCCCGTCGGCACAACCTTTGAGGTGTGGTCTTCTGATGCCGGATCTGCCAAAGATATTCCCGAATGGGTGGCACGAGCTGGCCATGAATTAGTGCAAAACACCGAAGATGAAGGGATTTTTAAAGTTCAAGTCAAAAAACTTCGCTAAAGGTTCCCAAGTCCCATAAATTTTTCTACGAAAGGGGAAAAATATTATGAAGAAGATCGTCATTTTGGGTGGCGGAGTTGGGGGAACTATCGTCGCTAACCAAGTGGCCCGGCAAATGGGTCAGGAACTGCGCAATCATGAACTGGAAATCACTGTAATTTCGGAGAATCCTAACCACGTTTATCAACCAATGTTCTTGTATGTCGCGTTTGACCAAGTGGTTCCCGCGGAAGCACAAAAGCCGGAACGGGAGATTTTGGACCGTCACGTCAAATTTCACGTAGGCTCCGCAGATCGGGTCGACCGGAATGCAAAAGCCGTCATCATGCAAGATGGAACCGAAATTCCCTATGATTATCTCGTAATAGCCACAGGCAGCCGCCCGGCCCCTGAGCAAATTGCCGGTTTGGAACTGGGGGGCTATATTTTTTACACTGAAGAAGGTGCGCTGAAACTCCGGGAAGCCCTCCACAATTTTCAAGGTGGGCGAATTGTGGTCACTGTGGGAGTCCCCCACAAGTGCCCGGTAGCTCCTTTAGAGTTCACTTTCATGGTTCAGGAATGGGCGAAAGTCCGCGGACTGGCGGACAAGACCGAGGTGGTGTACACCTACCCCATCGGCCGCCTGCATTCATTAGAGCCGGTAGCCAATTGGGCCGCACCGGTGTTCGAACAACGCAGCATTGAATCCCACATTTTCTTCAACCCGGAAAATATCGACGCCCAGAATAAGACCATCACCAGTCTCGAAGGCGAAACCCTTAATTATGATTTGCTGGTAGCCATCCCGCCGCACATGGGTCAGGACGTTATCGGCCGATCGGGATTGGGAGACGCAGGCAACTGGATTGCCACCGATCGCCACTCATTGCGCATGGAGGGCGCCGACGACATCTTTGTTTTGGGGGATGCCACCAATCTTCCTATCAGCAAGGCCGGATCAACCGCCCATTTTGAAGCGGATGTCGTGGCTTCGAACTTAGTCAATTTATTAAGGGGCGGGCTGGGTTCGGTCCGCTACGACGGTAAAGTCTTCTGCTTTATCGAAACCGGACTGAAAAATGCCACCTATATCCAATTCGACTACACACATCCCCCCAAACCCCAAGAGCCCACCGAGATGATTCACATGTTTAAGTTGGCTTATAACCGCATGTACTGGCTCACCCCAGCCGGTGTTCTGTAATGACGCGGTACCAAGGAAAGGAGGTTGGCCATGGCCACCATCAAGGTTTCCGAAGAAACTTTGGGAGAATGGAAAACCTTACTGACAGCGTTTCGTGACAGTGCCACCCCGCAGATGGCCGAACGCATCGGCGCAATGATGAGTACGCTCGGTGAATTAGCAGCCAAAGCTCAAGATCCTGCAGCGGGACGCACTATCGACAGCATATTAGAACACGAGAACACTATTCAACTCACATTGTCGCAGTTGGATGCTTGGTATGAAAACGGCACCTGGCAGGCCCTAACCGAGTTGGCATCCCTAGTCACCGCCTTCAAAGAATCTGCCACCCCGCAAATGGCGGAACGCATGGGCACCTTGCTATCTGGCGCCGGGGAGTTGACCGCCATGGTGGCTACCCAGGAGTCTAAGACCATGTTGGCTGAGCTTTTAGAACGCGGACCGGCTTTGACCACCGCCGTCACCCAGTTAGACCATTGGCAGCACGATGGAACTTGGGAAGCACTCACCGAGTTCACATCACTGCTCACCGCGTTTAAGAGCTCGGCCACGCCGCATATGGCGGAGCGGGTCGCATCTCTCATGTCTTCTTTGGGAACCTTAGCAGCGCGAGCTACAGAAACCGACGCAATATCAGCCATTAATTTTGTGTTAGACCACCAAGAAGGCATGATGAGTTTGTTACGGCAATTGATTAAATGGCAGAAAGATGGCACCTGGGATGCCATTGTGGACTTCTCGTCTTTAATTAGCGCATTTCATGACGGTGCGACTGCACCAATGATTGAACGTGTTACCGATATTGTCGTCGAAGCGTCGCGGGTTTTGGACAACACGATTCGTTCGGGATTGCTAGACCTCGGACTGAAGATTATGGATGCCGCCGCCAACGCTGCTACCGAGGCCAAACACGATCCCAGACGAATGACTGCAACCGGCCTTCTCCGGAGTATTAAAGACCCTGAGGTGCAACTGGGGATGAAGATGCTGATTAATCTCTTGAAAAAACTTCCCGATGTTGTCGTTGACCAATGATCCTAAATGTCTTAGATGTGGAACCATTGTGTTCCACATCTAAGAACCCAGTATGGGAAATTCCATGGTTACCTGTGTCCCGCCGTCAGGCCGATTTTCGACCCAGACATGACCTCCATGCTGTACCACAACCTCTTGAACAATCGCAAGGCCTAGTCCATTGGAATCCCCCCGGGCAGGATCCCCAATCACAAACCGATCAAAAATATGCGGCAGCAATTCTTCGTCAATGCCTGGACCGCGGTCCTTCACACTAACACGGATGACACCAGTTCCAAGTCTCGTTTCCAAGCCAATAGGCTCCGAAACCGGCGACCACTTAAGAGCATTGTCTATCACATTCATTAAAGATTCCACCAAGTAGTCAAAAACCCCAGCAATCGTGGCATTCTCTTGCGGATCCCACAAAATGGGGTGCCCAGAGCTCGCCAAGAGCGGTTCCATGCGATCCAACGTGGCTTTAACCCATTGGGATACTTGAATCGGAGAAAGTTTTCCAATGCCACCGCGGATACGTGTGGCGGCCAGCAGTCTATCCACTAACCGCGTCACTCGCATGGTTTCTTCGTACGCAATATCGACCGCTCTTTCAAGTTCCGGCCCTTCCACTACCCGGTCTCGAATTGCTTCTAAAAATCCGCGGATTGAAGTCAGAGGCGTCCTTAAATCATGGGCCACATGCGCTAACAGCGCATCACGAATTTCAGCCTCATTCGTCAATTGCTGCACCTGAAACCCAATCCGATCCGCCAACTTGTTGAACTCTTGGGCCAAATCTTGCACTTCCTGCGGCCCTTGCGGTTCAACCCGAACATCGGAAATTCCTCCTTCCATTTGGGCTACGGTTTTACGTAAGGTCTCGAGAGGTTTGGACAAGCGTCGGCTTACTCCGTATGCCAAAATACCGACGAGGAAAATCGCCACCAGTTCCGCAATCAGAAGAAGGATGATCAATGAGTCAGCGGTTCGGTTGGAGACACTTAAGGGGGACTCTAAAAAAATTCCGCCAGCAATATTGCCATCCACACTGACCGGAACCCCAGCCATGGCTTCGGAACCACCTTTTGGGGATTGCACCACACCTTGTATGGTGCGGCCCCGGACTAACACCGCATTTAAATCGGCTCCCGTCCAAGGTTCGGCGGGTACGTGCTGGCTGCCGGTTTCCAGAAGAATTTGGCCAGTATTGTCTAACACATAGACGCGATCATTTAAGGTGCCTTGAAGCACCTGTACCAAATACGCAGCCTCCCCATAATACAGCGTTCCGGAAAAATATCCCTGCATAACATGGGAAATTTGACTGCCATGTGCGACTAAATTGTGCACCTGATTCCGGATGAGGTATTGCCGAAATGTGATTCCAGCAATGGCCAGTGCCAAGCCTAATACCACACTAGCCACAAACACATGGCTCAATACCAGTTGGGTCGACAAGCGGTCACGCCAATCGCGAAACCACTGCCTCATTAGGGATCCACCCGAATTTCTGGTCTAAAACGATATCCCTGTCCCCATGCGGTCTCCAAATATGTGTAAGGCGAGGAAGATGCCAGAAGTTTGTGCCGCAAGCGCGTAACATGGACATCAACCGTTCGTGCATCGCCTTCAAAGTCATATCCCCATACTCGGTCCAAGAGCTGCTCTCGGGTAAATACCTGTTGCGGATTCTGAGCCAAGAACCAAAGCAGGTCAAACTCTCGAGGAGTGAGGGTCAGCACATCCTGCCCGCACGTGACCAGCCGACGCCCATAGTCCAACAGAAGGCCAGGATAACGGATGCTGTCCACGTCTTCGGGGGGCAAACTGACAGTTGCTCTCCGCAGCACTGCACGGACGCGAGCTACCAGTTCTCGGGGACTAAAAGGCTTAATCAAATAGTCGTCGGCTCCCGCTTCCAAACCTTCGATACGGTTCTCTTCCTCTCCGACTGCCGTCAGCATGACTACTGGCAGCCATACATCCCGCTGCCGGATTGCCTTGAGCACTTGCCACCCGTCTACCTCCGGTAACATGATATCCAACACCACTAAGTCTATGGTGTGCCGTTGTAAAAGTTCAAGGGTTTGGGCTCCATTACCGGCTTCAATGACGCTATAGCCCGCCTTCTCCAAGTAAATACGGCAAAGCTCACGAATATGCTGCTCGTCGTCGACCACCAAAATATTGGGTGTGGCCGCTCCTCCCACTAGTTGGCCCCTCCTTGACTAGCCAGAAACAGCTTGAAGAACTCTGCGTTGCTTCGTGTTCGCTTGAGATTATGCAACAACAGTTCGGTGGCCTCTGGGGTGTTGAGGTTGTGAACCGCCTTGCGCACCAACCATACCACTTCCAATTCCTCGGTTGACATCAAGAGATCTTCACGGCGTGTCCCCGATCGCTTAATATCCACGGCGGGAAATGTCCGTCGTTCTGACAATTTTCGATCCAGGTGCAACTCCATGTTGCCCGTTCCCTTAAATTCTTCATAGATTACATCATCCATGCGCGATCCGGTGTCAATGAGCGCCGTCGCCAGGATAGTCAAACTGCCCCCCTCTTCCACTTTTCGGGCGGCTCCAAAAAACCGTTTGGGTTTGTGCAAAGCTGCGGGATCCATTCCTCCAGACAACGTGCGGCCCGAGGCGGGCAATGTTAAGTTATAAGCTCGAGCCAGCCGAGTAATGGAATCTAACAAAATAACCACGTCTTTGCCCATTTCCACCAAACGTTTGGCACGTTCCAAGACCATTTCCGCTACCCGGATATGGTCCTCCGGTGGTTCATCAAATGTTGAACTAGCCACCTCGCCCTTGACCGAGCGTTGCATATCCGTCACTTCCTCCGGCCTTTCGTCAATCAAAAGGACCATCAAATGCGCCTCAGGGTCGTTTAGTGCGATGGCATTAGCCAATTTTTTGAGTAAAACCGTTTTCCCTGCCTTCGGGGGAGCTACAACAAGCCCCCGCTGACCTCGACCGATGGGTGCAATGATGTCCACTAATCGGGTAGCCAGTTCTTCGCGAGTGGTTTCCAGATGAAACCGAGAGTTGGGAAATATGGGGGTCAATCCATCAAAATCGGGTCGTTCGGCCGACTTTTCCGGGCTCATGCCATTAACCGCCTCAACCCGCAGTAAGGCAAAATATCGCTCGCCTTCTTTGGGTGGACGGGCTTGCCCTGACACTTGATCTCCAGAACGCAAGTCAAACCGTCGAATCTGCGAAGCGGACACATAAACATCTTCTCGCGACCGCTGAAAATCGGTGGGTCGCAAAAATCCATAGTCCCCCACAATATCTAAAAGACCTTGAGCAAAAATGAAGCCATCTTGATGGGTCCGAGCGCGCAATATTTCCCAAATCAATTCACCCTTGCGGTACGATCGGAAATCATCAATGTTCAGGGAACGGGCCAATTTGTATAAATCAAGCAACGTCATGGCGTCAAGCTGAGCCATGGTCAATTGCGGTTCGCGCGACCGGGACGGTAAGTCACGACGGTTATTGGCGGGTGCAGCACCATTGGGTTTTGGGTTGCGGTTGGCTCCGGGGCCGGTCACCGAACGCCGTGGATTTCCATTAGGCCGTTGGTGGGTGCGTTCGCGAGGATTCGGTAAAGCAATTGGACGGGTATCGGAAATTCGTGCCGGAACCGCAGGACTTGCCGGTTTCCCTTCTGTTTTCATCGGATACGGCATCGGTGATGCCACGTCTACTGCCGGGGGTGAAGTTGTGGTCGTCGCCGTTGGTAATGGATCGGCTGCGGTTTCCGGCTCCTTCTCCACCTTTGTCTCGGATGCAGAGGTTTCTGGTAGAGGAGAAGCCACCAGCTCCTCATTTGCCATATCAGGAGCTCGCTCTTCCGCTTTGGAGTCTGTAGTTGGTGCGGACTCAGCTTCCACTTTGGGTTCCTCATCCGCTGCATCAACAGGCCTAGCCTTGGGACGCGGTCGACGGGTACGTGGTTTGGGCTCCTTGGGCGGCTCTTCAGCCTTGACATCAGCTGTTGGCACCTCGGTAGTAGCGGCCTGCTCCACGGCGGGAACTTCCGCAACAGTAGCAGAAGTCTTTTTACGACGCCCCTTCGGTTTAGGCGCTGCTACTGCCGTCTCCTCTACAGGTTCTACAGCAATCGCCGGCGATTCCGGGGGGGCCTCACGGCGACGTCGTGTGCGCTTCTTAGGTTCTGCTGCGGGGGTAATAAGGTCTTGAGTTTCTTCACCAGTCATATAATTCGGTACTGCCTCCTGTCTTTCTAGGCGCGTTTGCCGTAGGTCTTTTTACTGTCGTTGCGGTGATGCGCGGTAACATAACGAACCGTTCCCGTTAAGGACCGCATTACCACCGAATGGGTGGTGGAATACAGCGCTCCATAACGGACGCCCTGCAATAAATCACCATCAGTAATCCCGGTGGCGACATACAGCACATCGTCTCCCCTAACCAAATCATCCAAACCGAGAACTCGGTCCGGTGCATTAATGCCCATTTCCAACATTCGCTGAGTTTGGTAGTCATCTTCAGGCTTAAGCCGTGCCTTCATTTCTCCACCGAGACACTTTACTGCAGCCGCAGCAATGACACCTTCCGGCGCTCCTCCCATACCCACCAGCATATCTACTCCCGTGCCATCGACACAGGCGGCCACGGCTGGTGACACATCTCCATCGGTAATCAATTTTATGCGAGCCCCAGCAGAGCGAATATCATGGATCAGTTGACGATGACGATCTCGGTCCAAAACCACCACGGTTAAATCCGTAATCGATTTGCCTGATGCCTTCGCTAGTGCCGCTAAATTTTCTGTAATCGGCGAATTTAAATCGATTACGCCAACTCCTGCAGATCCGGTAACAATCTTCTCCATATACATATCGGGAGCATGCAGTAAACAGTGGCGTGGGGCCACCGCCATAACCGCGATGGCGCCTGGTAAACCTTTGGCAATCAAATTGGTACCCTCTAACGGGTCTACGGCAATATCCACCGGATCCCCAAAACCTGCCCCAATTTGCTCCCCAATATACAACATCGGCGCCTCATCCATTTCCCCTTCGCCGATCACCACCGTACCTTGGATATTCACCGTGTCCAACATTGAGCGCATCGCATCAACAGCTAGTTGGTCGGCGCCATTTTTGTCGCCGCGCCCCATAAGACGGCCGGAGGCCAAAGCAGCCGCCTCTGTCACTCGAACAAATTCTAGCGCTAATTCGCGCTCCATATAATGTCCTCCCGTTGCCACCAAATAAACGACGCTAATGTGGGAAAAGATTTGGGGTTATCGTCATGGACTGTGTCTCATTTTGCGCTTAGATCGAAGCCAAGGTGGCCCTTGACTGATTATAGTGTATCCAGGACGCATAAAATTAATCGACAAGGCGTGATTCGAGGTTGCGCATGGATAATAGCACATCCTCAAAAAAATGGCAACCTTCCGATTTCTGTCCCAGAAACTCCTCAAGCAAATTCATAAAATAAAGGCCGCTTGAGGCATCTTTGATAGGAAATTGCGGAAGAATCCCTAGGTCACGAAGGGTAAGTTTTTACCAGTTTTTAGGATGATTTGGGATATCCCATAGCGAAGACACCTCTTCCGGAGTGCTATGCGAAGTGCTCGGGGAGGAGGTGCCTGTAGTGTTCAGAATGTTTCTCAACACTATTACTAAGATATTCGATTTGCCCACCGGGTTCCAGACCATTTCGTCGACAGCGAGTGACACCGGTCATGCACCGCGAACGGTCGCGGCCCTGATCCCGGTGGGCAGCCTGTTGCGCAAGCGCAGCCTCGAGCAATTGGAAGGCTGGATTCGTCGCGGTCGTCTCCGACGCTTGAGCGTCGGTCGGATCTCGGCGGATACCATCCGCCGGCAGCTCGCCACGATCGCGCCCGCCGTCTGGCATGATTTGCTGCAACGCATCGGGCGGCAGTTGGCCCGCAATCGCGACGGGGATCGCATCGACGGGCTACGGGTGATCGCCCTGGATGGCGTGGAACTCTTCGTGAAACATTCCGTCACGTGTCGGGATTGTCTGCATCGCACTGTCAACGGCGTGACAGAGTGGTTCCACCGCATCGTGGTCGCCAGTACGGTGGGGCCTCATCGGCAGACGGTCCTAGAATGG
>JAJZZP010000120.1 GCA_021797515.1 Bacillota bacterium
AATTAGTGGTGGCCATCGGAAATTCGCTCGGACTCACCCATACGGTGACATCGGGCATTATTTCCGCCAAAGATCGGGTGCTGTTTCGGGACGGTTGGGAGTACCACTTAATCCAAACTGATGCCGCTATCAATCCGGGCAACAGCGGTGGGCCGTTGGTGAACGCCCAAGGCGAACTGATCGGCATCAATTCTAGCAAAATTTCGCAGGCAGGCATCGAGGGGATTGGATTTGCCGTTCCAAGCGACACAGTGCGGTACGTTGTGAGCCAAATAATGCGCTATGGACATGTTCGCAGGCCATGGATTGGCGCATCACTACAGTCAGCAGGATCAAAGGGTTTGGGGTTGCTGGTAGTGTCTGTAGCCGCTAATGGTCCAGCCGCCAAGGCAGGTCTTCGTCCAGGAGACATGGTGATACAGATTAATGGGTCTCCGGTGAGCCGGGTTCGGGATGTAATCTCCAGGTTGGAGCATGCCGAACCAGGACAGGTGATTCAGGTGACGGTACTGAGGGGAGCACTTAAAGTAGGATTGTCGTTAAAACTGGGGGAAATTCCCGTATCTCAGACGTTGTCGCCCGGAGCCTAGTTCGATGCAATTCACCTCGACGCCTCTCAGTTCCGGGCGTCGAGGTGAATATTTAGAGAGTTGTGTTATCTACTAAAATGGTTTAACCAATGGACGTACCAGGGTACGATGCTTGACACGATTATCGCTGCCGCGACCATAAAAACGCTGACCCATAAAATGTGACGCCCTATGGTCCATGATCGTCTTGGCCTAAGTGGCCAATAAAGGTTAAGCCATAGAACTGATAAAATAAACGTTAGCAGGAGAACCCATATCATGGCAGCGGGTTTGCCAGGAGGCAACAATGCCAAAACCAACGAGAATCCAGAAAACACTACGAATACGGCCCCGCCTGACCAATTCACCGCGCTCCAGGTGGTAGCTCGGTTTTCTGCCGGATTTTCCGGTTGGCGTTCCCATTGTTGCTGCATTATGTGAACCTCCTTCAGGTTGTCCATAGTACAGGTTATGCCGGGTTGTTATTACTCAGAACAGAGTAGGGTACGCGTGGTTGCAACTCAAAGCGGGATGCCGTAGGCTTTTATTGTATGGTTGAGCCAGCAAGGAGGACTTTGGTGCGGATCTTAACGGTAGGGCACCCGAAAAGCAAGGATATCGAACGCTTGATGATGGAGTATCAAAAACGTATGGGGCCATGGGTGCGGTTAAGTTGGGATTCCGTGCCCGAGATCTCATACCGCTCAGGTCAAGAGACGTATGCGAAGAAATCGGAAAGCGCTGCCTTGCTATCCAAAATTTCCCCAAAGGAATTTGTG
The DNA here is from genome assembly GCA_021797515.1 of Bacillota bacterium. GTDB lineage: Bacteria > Bacillota > Sulfobacillia > Sulfobacillales > Sulfobacillaceae > Sulfobacillus_C. The sequence goes on from JAJZZP010000120.1 coordinate 1,349, forward strand.
ATACTATTGGATATTGATGGCGAGATGGTAAGCTCATCGGACTTTAGTCAGAAACTTACTGAGTGGCATAATCAAGGCCGGATCGTCACTTTCGTGGTGGGGGGCAGTTTAGGATTTGAGGATGGGCTCAAGACGCGGGCCAATTGGCGGTGGTCCCTGTCCCGGCTAACGTTTCCCCATGCGGTGGCGCAGTTCTTGTTGATGGAACAGTTATATCGGGCCTGGGCTATATATCACCACCATCCCTATCATAAGTAAGGTAAGAGGAGGGTCATCCGTGGCGCTATTGTTTCAACCGTGGAAGTTTAAGGGCTTAGAACTCAAAAATCGCATCATGATGTCGCCGATGTGCCAATACTCTGTATGGGCCGAAGATGGTGCCCCTAACGATTGGCATTTCGTCCATTACGTATCCCGAGCCGTTGGGGGCGTCGGGTTGGTGATGATGGAAATGACCGATGTGGTGCCTGACGGCCGTATTACCGTCAACGACTTGGGCATTTGGAGTGACCACCAGATAGACGCTTTTCGCCGTATTATCGACCAAGTGCATCAATATGGTACCAAGATCGGCATCCAATTAGCCCATGCGGGACGTAAGGCGGAATCAGAAGGTTTGCGGCCTGAGGCGCCTTCGGCGATTCGCTTTTCCTCACGTTACCGGGTTCCCCACGCTTTAACCGGAGACGAAATTGAGAGGCTAATTGATGCCTTTGCATCCGGGGCACGGCGGGCCTGTACAGCTGGTGTGGATACATTAGAACTCCATGGGGCCCACGGATATCTGCTTCAGCAATTCATGTCACCGTTATCGAACCAGCGCGATGACAAGTGGGGAGAGTATACCAAGTTTCCTACCGAAGTGATCCGTGCAGTGCGTAGTGTGATTCCGGGTAGCATGCCCTTGGGAATGCGCGTTTCTGCCGTCGAATATGATCCCAATGGTTATACCTTCGAGCAACTGGTCGGGATGGTGAAAGTGTTCCATCAGGCTGGAGTGGATCTGTTTGACGTCTCGTCCGGTGGTAACGCCCCCATTGTTCCTGACCCCATTTACCCTGGGTATCATGTGCCTTATGGAGCCACCATTCGCCGGGAAGTAGGGGTTCCAGTCATTGCCGTGGGTATTTTGGAAGACCCACAATTAGCTGAATCGGTGCTGCAGCAAGGTCAGGCCGACATCATCGCTTTGGCGCGAGGGTTACTCCGGGATCCCTACTGGCCTAACACTGCGGCGATGGTATTGGACGGGACAGTGCAGGTTCCTAAGCAGTATTATCGTGCCTTTAAGAAGAGCTTTCTAGGATTGCGACAGGACTAGCGGCTATGGAACTCAAAGAGGTGCAAGACCGAGTAGACCGCTGGATCGGTCAGTTTAGCGAAGGATATTTCTCTCCTCAAGGTATGATTTTGCGGTTGGTGGAAGAATTGGGGGAATTGTCGCGGGAAGTTAGTCATCAGTTTGGAGAAAAGAAGAAAAAAGCCAGTGAACCTGAAAGTTCACTGGCTATGGAGTTAGGCGATTTGCTTTTTGTTCTGGTGTCCATGGCCAACGCGCTGGAGATAGACTTAGAGTCTGCTTTTCTCGCGGTGATGCAGAAATTCGAAACTCGGGACAAAGATCGGTGGACTCCTAAAGCACCCGATTAACGGGCGCTGCGAACACTGGTGACCATGATGGCGCCGATCCTGAAATACAAAAAAAGTCACCATAAAGACTATCCTATGCGACTACTGAGGCGATAAAATAATGCCACGGATGACCGTAACCACGGTTTGCCCGCTCGTTTGGGATATAGCCCACAGTCCGGTGTCTTTTAGTGCCAGCCTGCGGTTAATCCGGGAAGCAGGGATCCGATGGTGGTCAGATTCACGGCGCCTTCTATTACAGGTGAGGAATTGGCAAGACGTGGCACAAAGCAAGATACTATTTCCTGGGGTTTTACGTACTATTGCATCCACAATCGCAACGGGAGGTTCAAGGCGGGATGGAACGGAGTCTTGTGCATCTTCCCAAGAGGCCATGCGGCGGTTGTCCAACAGTAGCAATCAAAAGAGCTACGTGACGTAGGCGGAGGTTCAGGGTTTGACGCAACGTTTTCTTCTTAAGCGTCCTCCAGAGGTTCATCTCCTATCAGGAGTGGCAACACTACGCGATTTCTGTGAATCCACGGATGAAGAGTTCGGTGCCGGGAATCTGCACGCTTAGTTCTGTGGCGGTTGGGCCACTCAAGGTGAGTATCCCTTCTGCCCCACGACGGGGTTTAGAAGAGCCCCTCCTACTCCACCTACGCAGATCGTCACCGATCCCCAGGGTCAGCGCCCCATTGCCCTCGATGCCTACCGGATGGGCGAAGAATGCGAGAACAGGGCGCTCCCAGTGGCGCCGCCCCTTGAACTGAGCGGAGAAAGCCTCTCGGATTTCGGGTGTGATGGTCTGGACCCATGTGGCAAAGCGTTCCTAGGGCTGTCCCAGCGTCGGTACCCCACGGGCGGCGCAAGCGTTCTGAAAAACCACCAAACACCGATTGTGATATCGTAGCAATTAGCGCCAACAACCGGTTGTACTGCGTGGCAGCGTGCCGTCGCCAATACAGCATTGAGAACTACCATGATGTTAAGAGTGGGCGATTGCACATTGGAAGTACACCAAAAAAAGCTTAAAGCGCGACTTTGACGACTGCCAAGGGGAGGTGGAGTGACAACGGCGTTGCGTGTGGGGCCACCTTTCAATGCAGTATGATTCTGTTAACGAGGCATTGCGCCGGTGTGGGGCAGTCTTGATGCCCACTTTGGGCAAGAAGAAAGGAGCTTGTGCAATGGATCTTAGTCAAATTTTGCCGATTCCAGATGTGATGCAAGCCAAACGCGTAATCGCATTCTCGCCTCATCCCGATGATAACGAGATGGGCGCTGGGGGAACCTTGGCCAAACTGGCGCAAAAGGGCGCAGAGATATTATGGGCGGTTGCTAGCGACGGCAGTGTGGGCACGGAAGACAATGCTACCTCGGCGAACTCTTTGGCTGTCGTCAGGCGTCGGGAACAGGAGGAGGCCGCACGCATCTTGGGTGGGTACGGTGTAAAGTGGATGGGTTTTACCGACACTCATTTGCGCGATAATCAGCAAACATTGGAAATCAAGGTAGTAGAGCTTATAAGATCTTATCAGCCAGATTTTGTATTTTGCCCTGATCCCTGGCTTCCGTATGAAGCGCATCCAGATCATAGAACACTGGGCCATGCGGTCTCCACGGCACTGTTAATGGTGAACTTCCCATTAGCATACCCGGATACGGGAGCGGCTGTGACCGCTCCTTCCGTAGCATATTACGGCTCTGCCTGGCCCAACACCACAGTAGATGTCAGCAGTACATTTCAACGCAAACTCGACGCATTGATGACCCACAAAAGTCAATTTGCCCCGCCGTTTGATCAGCAAATCCAAATGTATTTGACATTGCAAGCAGTGTCCCTCGGTAAATCAATCGGGGTCGCCCGCGGCGAAGCTTTTAAGGTGCTAACCCACCATCACCTGCATTTTAATGTAGATGCCTGGAAGTCCTAACCACTTGCAAGAATTATCACGCACGTCTAGAAATAGGGGGGTCTCTTGTCACCCCCCTATCAAAGCGGTAGGCTGAGTGTAGTCCGAAAGGGCGATCCTGACTAAGGGATGCTCTGAGAACGTTCTGTTTTTGTCGAGATAATCGACGGAGAACCATAGATACCGGGTCTGAATCGCCAAATCGGTGGTATATAGAATATGCATATGCAGAACGCACCTCGGAATCTCCGGGGAATTGGGCAAACTTGAAGACATTAAGTATTCTTTTGGAGGAGGAACGGCGCATGGCGGATCATACATATGACGTAGTCGTGGTGGGCGGCGGCACTGGTGGTTATGTGGCGGCTATTCGAGCAGCGCAGCTGGGGCTGACAACAGCCTTGGTGGACGTCGAAAAAGTGGGAGGCACATGTCTGCACCGGGGCTGTATTCCCACCAAAGCATTGCTGGAAACCGCAGAATTGCTACATACCTTTAGCCACAAAGCGGATTACGGATTGGCGGGCGGCGAGGTGACACTAGACTACCCCAAAGCTGTGGCGAAAAAAGACAAAGTAGTAACCCAACTGTGGAAGGGTGTAGAGTTCCTACTTAAAAAGAACCATGTTACCGTATACCAAGGATGGGGAAAGCTCGTGGGCCCGCAAAAAGTGCAAGTCGATGCTGAAGGTCAGGAATCTGTAGTCATCTCTGCTACTGACATCGTTATCGCCACTGGCTCCGTTCCAAGATCATTGCCAGGTTTGTCTTTCGACGGACAACGCATTATTAGTTCGGATGATGTGTTGAAACGGCAAGATGTGCCCCAGTCGGTGTTAATCTTGGGCGGTGGGGCCATCGGTGTGGAGTTTGCGTCCATGTATAACGACTTTGGGTCGAATGTCACGTTGGTGGAAATGTTGCCGCATATTTTGCCTCAAGATGACGAGGAAGTTGCCACGACCTTGGCTAAGCTGTTGGCTAGACGTGGCGTGAAGATTTTGGCGGGAACTAAGTTTGACATTGGTAGTGTAAAAGTGGGCGACACCGGGGTTTCTGCTATGGTAGAAAAAGCAGATGACAAAAGCGAAACGGTTTCAGGCGATGTTTTGCTGGTAGCGGTGGGACGCAAACCGGTTACCGAAAATATCGGTTTGGAAACGGTAGGAGTGCACTTAGAGCGTGGATTTATTGCAGTCGACCAGCACTATCGCACCAACGTGCCTCATGTTTATGCGATCGGCGATGTTATCGGTGGCTACCTGTTGGCCCATGTGGCAGCTCATGAAGGTATGATCGCGATGGAGACGATTGCGGGCAAAGATCCGGAACTTTTGGATCCACACCGGGTTCCCCGTGTTACCTATTCTCGACCAGAGGTGGGCTCGGTCGGATTGACGCAAAAAGAGGCCGAAGACCAAGGTTATGAGACCAAAGTCGGTATTTTCCCATTTCGTGCCAACGGCAAATCCCTAATTTTGGGGGATGCCGAAGGAATGGTAAAATTAGTAGCGGATAAAAAGTCCGACGCGTTGTTGGGCGCCCACATCGTAGGACCTCATGCTTCGGACTTAATTAATGAAATGGCGTTGGCGAAATTTTTGGAAGCCACCGCGTGGGAAGTTGCAGAAAGCGTGCACGCCCACCCGACGGTTTCCGAGGTATTGCATGAGGCAGCGTTGGCGGTTGACGGCTTGGCGATTCACATTTAATAACTAAAGGGGGGATTCCCGTTTATGGCAGGGAGCGACGCGCTCTACGGCCTAGGAGTCGACGCCAATAAAATTGAGACGATGTACTATTACATGGTTCTAAGTAGGGCGTTGGACGAAAGAATGTGGATTCTAAACCGCCAAGGAAAGTCGGCTTTTGTGATTTCCTGTCAGGGACAAGAAGGAGCGCAAGTTGGAGTGGCTGCCGCTCTAGATCCTGCAGTGGACTGGATAGCTCCATACTATAGAGACTTAGGGCTTGTTCTGTATTTTGGTATGACCCCGCGGGATGTCATGCTGGGGCAATTAGCCAAAGCAGATGATCCCAGTTCTGGGGCTCGTCAAATGCCTGCGCATTATGGATCTCGGGTACATCATATCCTGAGTGGTTCATCGCCGGTGGCCACGCAGGTTCCTCAAGCTGCAGGCATCGCATGGGCGGCGAAACTGCGCCATCAAGAGGGCGTGGTGATGACCTCGTTGGGGGAGGGTTCTACTAATCAAGGAGAATTTCATGAAGGGATGAATTTCGCGGCAGTACACCGTTTGCCATTAATTATTGTGGTCGAAAATAACGGCTTTGCCATTTCTGTGCCCCAGTCCAAGGAAATGGCTATTACCGACGTGGCTGTGCGTGCCCAAGGGTATGGGATGCCGGGTGTGGTGGTTCGCGGGTCGGATCTCTTGGCAGTGTTTGAAGCTACCCGAGAAGCTAGACAGCGGGCGTTGGCAGGTGAAGGGCCGACATTGATTGAAATTAAAACCCATCGTTTTACGCCCCACTCCAGCGACGACGATGATCGGTCATACCGAACCCCAGAAGAGCTCAAAGCGGAAAAGAAGGATGATGCTATCCATCTGTTTCGTCAGTGGATGATTGAACAGCAACTGTGGGACGAGCAGCGTGATCGCCAGATGCGTCAACGGGTTACACACGAAGTGAATGACGCAACTGATTTTGCGGAAGCTGCCCTATACCCGGATCCGAGCACGCTTTTGGCACATGTCTACAATGACTAGCGCCAAACCGGTGTCAGGGCAAGAGAAAGGGGACATATAGGTGGCAGACAACAGTGTGACGCCAGAATTTCAAAAGGATATCTACTATCATATGGCGCTGGCGCGAGCCGTAGACGACAGGATGTGGATCTTGAATCGCCAGGGACGAGCTCCGGTGGTATATTCGTCAAACGGGCACGAAGCGGCTCAGGTAGGATCAGCGTTTGCCCTTAATCGTGGAGAAGACTGGATAGTGCCATATTATCGGGATTTAGCGTTAGTGTTGGCTTACGGCATGACCCCCAGGGAAGTCATGCTTCATCTATTAGGCAAAGCGGAAGACCCCAATTCCGGTGGCCGTCAAATGCCCGCTCATTGGGGGCTTCACCGTCGTCACATTATGACCACCGGTTCGGTGGTAGCAACGCAAGATATTCACGCGGCAGGACTCGCACTGGCCTCTAAGGTGTTAAAGGACGGCCGGGTGTCAGTCGCCTATTTCGGAGAAGGATCGACCAGCCAAGGTGAGTTTCATGAAGCCTTAAACTTTGCCTCCGTGCACAAATTGCCTGCGATCTTCTTTTGTGAAAATAACGGGTATGCCATTTCGGTTCCCGCACGAAAACAAATGGCGGTCATGGATGTCGCGGCCCGTGCGGCGGGATATGGTATGCCCGGGGTAATCGTGGACGGCAACGATCCCTTAAAAGTGTATGAGGTGACCAAGTTGGCGCGAGCACGGGCGTTGGCAGGTGATGGGCCCACATTAATCGAGGCCAAAACATACCGGTTTGTCCCACATTCCAGCGACGATGACGACCGGGTCTATCGCAGTCGGGAAGAGGTAGCCGAATGGAAGAAGCGAGATCCGCTGATCACATTTGAAAAATACCTTTTAGACAATCAAATTTTGTCTTCTGAGGAGCTCGCGGCAATGCAGCAAAAGGTTAAGGACGCCGTAAATGATGCGACCGATTACGCCGAAAAGGCAGCGTTACCCGACCCAAACACACTCGGGCTTTATGTTTATCATCACTAAAAACCATTCTCTAAGGATGGCTCCTCAGAAGGAGCAACCTATCGAAGGAGGGCAGACCCGGCAAATGAGAATGGCCACCTAAAGCCTGGAAGCCGGGGACACTTATGGCAGTAATGACCTATCTTGAAGCGATTCGCGAAACGCTTCGTCAGGAATTGCGGCGCGACGATCGTATGATTATTTACGGAGAAGATGTTGGAGTGCGAGGGGGTGTGTTTCGGGTTACCGAAGGGTTGCAGGCGGAATTCGGGGAAGACCGCGTGATCGACTCCCCATTGGCTGAAGCGGCCATTGTTGGTACTGCGATTGGAGCCGCCATCAACGGATTGCGGCCAGTGCCGGAAATTGAGTTCGCTGATTTTATTTTCCCCGCCATCAACCAAATAGTCCAAGAGGCAGCTCGTATACGGTATCGATCTAATGGAGATTTCGGGGTTCCGCTGGTCATCCGGGCACCTTTTGGTGGTGGCGTCCATGGCGCTCTCTACCATTCGCAAAGCGTAGAGGCCCTATTCGCGCACGTTCCCGGGCTCAAAGTTGTGATTCCGGGAACACCTTATGATGCCAAAGGTTTGTTGGCATCGGCTATCCAAGATGAAGATCCAGTGCTGTACTTTGAACATAAGGCTGCTTACCGTTCATTAAAGGGAGAGGTTCCCGACGAACGGTATCTAATTCCCATTGGTAAGGCTGATGTTAAACGTCAGGGCAACGACCTATCGATTATTACCTACGGTCTCATGGTCAGCTATGCTCAACGGGCTGCCGAGACTCTAGAAAAAGAAGGGATTTCTGTAGAAATTTTGGATCTGCGGTCGATACGCCCCTTAGATGTGGAAGCGATTTTGGAAACTGCTAAGAAAACCGGTAAGGTTTTGGTCGTGCACGAAGACAATTTGACTGGCGGTATCGGAGGCGAAGTCAGTGCGTTGATTGCCGAGCACGCCCTATTTTATCTGGATGCTCCCATAATGCGCCTGGCGGGACCGGACGTTCCGGCCATGCCATATAGCCCGCCCTTAGAGCACGCGTTTATGGTTACCCCGGATAAAATTGCCGAGGCATCTCGTAAGTTAGCAAAGTTTTAAGCGACGGAACGGAGGAGGGATAGGCATGGCAGAGACAGTGCGAATGCCCCAATTGGGAGAATCGGTCACTGAAGGCACAATTGGCCAATGGCTGAAAAAAGCAGGAGACACGGTCGAGAAATATGAATCGTTGCTTGAGGTATTGACCGACAAAGTGAATGCCGAAGTCCCCTCGCCAGTTGCGGGGACGGTATCCAAAATTTTAGTCGAAGAGGGTACCACAGTGACCATTGGCACCCCTATTTGTGAGATTGCAGTGGAAGGCGAGGATGCACCAAGTGACACTACTGAGGCGTCCCTCCCGCCAGCAGTTGCTGCACCGGACGCCCGTACCGCGGCGACCGCGTCGTCAACCCAACCAGCAGCGTTGGACAACGTGCATCGTGGCAGGTATTCCCCGGCGGTGCGTCGCCTGGCGCAAGAAACCGGGATTGATCCACAGGAAGTTCAAGGATCTGGTGCCGGGGGGCGCGTGACCCGCAATGATATTCTGGCGGCGGCCGAGCATCACCCAGAAAAATCTGAAGTGCTCACGGGTACCTCTGAAGGCAGCTCGTCTCCAACGATTCAAGAGACAGCTCCGTCGGCACCGGTAACCATCTCTGGAGCGGTCGCCGTAGTAGAAGATGTGGATACTCTGGTACCAGTTACCAATGTTCGCAAGGTGATTGCCGAACGCATGATGCGTTCGAAACAAACCGTGCCCCACGCTTGGCTCATGGTGGAAGCGGATGTAACGGGACTGGTGGCACTTAGGGAGCGCTTGAAAGATGAATTCAAGGCTCGCGAAGGCGTCAGTTTGACATATGTACCGTTTATGTTGAGGGCGGTCGTCGAGGCTTTGCGTGCAGTGCCTATCATCAATGCTCAGTGGAACCGCGATAGCATTGTGATGAAAAAACGGATTAACATTGGGATGGCGGCTGCCACGGATCGCGGTTTAATCGTCCCGGTAATAAAGGATGCAGACCAAAAGAATATTGTGGGCCTGGCTAAAGCAAGCCAAGACTTGGTTCAGCGTGCGCGCATGGGTCGGCTTACTATGGACGATTTGACAGGAGGCACTTTTACCGTGGACAACACGGGAGCGGTGGGCACAGTGTTGACATACCCCATCATCAACGCTCCTGAGGTCGCTATTGTGACTATGGAGTCGATCGTAAAGCGTCCGGTTGTGGTGGGAGATATGATCGCGATCCGCTCCATGGTCAACATTTGCCTTTCGTTTGACCATCGTGTAGTGGACGGAGCAGAAGCGGGCCAATTTGTTGGTGCCGTAAAAAAGCACTTGGAGTCTTTGACCACGCAAACCTCAATATATTAAACAAACGTGATTGGGTTGTTCGGTAGCTGAAAGGAGTCTTAAGAATGGAGTCTTTACCAATACTTCACGCGGAGCGAAGCGAGCCACGAAAACAAACTTTGCCGCCTTGGCTAAAAATTCGTCTCACCCAAGGGGTCAACTACACCGAATTAAAAAATTTGATGCGCTCACAAACGCTGCATACCGTTTGTGAAGAAGCGCTCTGCCCCAACATTTTTGAGTGTTGGGAATCTAGGACCGCCACCTTTCTCATCCTAGGCGACATCTGCACTCGCAATTGCGGTTTTTGCGCAATTACCACGGGGCGACCCACCCAATTAGACCGCCAAGAACCGTTTCGGGTGGCGGAGACGGTTAGAACGATGGGATTGAACCATGTGGTAATCACCTCGGTAACCCGCGATGATCTAAAAGATGGCGGCGCGGAGATTTTTTCCCGCACCATTGAAGAAATTCGACGTACCGTTCCAGGATGTGGGATTGAAGTTCTGACACCGGATTTTCTCGGAAATTGGGATGCGGTAGCTGCGGTGACCAGAGCGCGTCCTGACATTTACAATCACAATACCGAAACGGTGCCCCGGCTCTACCGACGTGTACGTCCCAAGGCTCGTTATGAAAGAACTTTAGAGTTATTGCAGCGGGTAAAGGATCAGGATTCGACCATTGTCACCAAGTCTGGGATTATGGTGGGTTTAGGAGAAACCCGTGAAGAAATTCATCAAGTTTTGGTTGATATGCGGGCTCACCATATCGATGTCTTGACCGTGGGGCAATACTTGCGTCCCGATCAAAAGCATCTTCCGGTGGAGCAATTTTACACACCCGAAGAATTTTTGGAAATCAAAACCGAAGCTAAGGAGCTCGGGTTTTTACATGTGGAATCGGGTCCTTTGGTACGCAGTTCCTATCATGCGGCATCTCAGGTTCCGACATCGATCGGAGGGTAGTTTAGATGCGTGAGGCATGGATTGTGGATGTGGGGCAAATGGCATACCGACCGGCGTGGGATTTACAGCGCCGAGTTAGTGAAGCGGTTTTGGCCGAACGCATTCCCGACACAGTGCTGTTGGTGGAACACTTGCCGGTCTATACCCTGGGAAGGGCTGCCCATGGCCAGTTTACCAACTTAGTGTGGAATCCCGAGCATTTGGCTCAGGAGGGTATCGAGTTGGTGGAAGTGGATCGCGGTGGCGACATTACCTATCACGGGCCAGGGCAACTGGTGGGATATCCTATTTTGCATCTGACATGGTATCACAATGACTTGCATCGCTACTTGCGGATGCTGGAAGAAGCCATCATCAAGGCGTTGGCTGAATTTCACATCGAATCCAGGCAGATGCCACCCCACACGGGGGTCTGGGTGGGCCAAGAAAAAATTGCTGCAATCGGTGTGAAGGCGAGTCAATCTATTACCCAACATGGGTTCGCTTTGAACGTCAATCCTAACATGACCCACTTCGCCGGTATTATTCCCTGCGGCATCCGGGACAAAGGAGTGACTTCGATGGCGGCCCAATTGGGACAAGAGCCCACAATAGACCAAGTCAAACCGGCTGTAGAGACCGCATTGGGTGAGGTGTTGGCACTGTCGTGGACACAGAGATCATACCAGCAACTGGAAGCTGCCCTTGACATCAGCCGAGTTGGGTGACCGACACCAGACTATTCAAGCCGGATCTTGGCTAAAGATCCGGCTTGAAGTTAGGGAGAGTTAAAAGAGAAAATGTGCTAGCACTCCGGTTGCTAGACCGAATATGGCAACGGTTAACGCCACTTTGGCGAGAACTTTGGGGGAGATGGCTTGGCTCACCATGGCCATCGAGGGCAAACTGACAGCAGGCAGTGTCAACATCAAGGTTCCGGCGCCTCCGAGACCTAAACCATACTGCATCAACACGGACACAATGGGGATTTCCCCGGCGGTGGGGATGACAAACAAGGTGCCGACGACAGCGAGTACCAGCACCAGCCAAAAGCTGTGGCCTATGGTGGCGTTCATTGCGGGAAATAGCCAGGCGCGTGCCGCGCCTAGGGCCATGACCAATATAATGTACTCGGGAAGCAATCGGATGATTAAGCGAAATAGGGATTGGAACAAACGGGTAACAATCTTTCCTGTGGCAGGATCTGGTGTGGCCAGCAAAGCATCAGCGTGAGCGGGATCTACACCGCCAGGCAACCATCGATCGCCCAATGTGCCAATGATAAGCACTAAGGCTAACGCCACAAAAATCCGCAATAGAGCCCAATTCCATCCCAGAACAAAGCCCATGAAGACAATGGTGGCGGGATTCAGCATCGGATTGGCCACCCAATAGGATAAGACGGCTCCCGTTGATACGTTTTGCCGTTTGAGATTAACGACAATGGGCGAGGAGCAGCACGTGCACATCATCGAAGGTACCGCGGCAAAGGTTGCTAAAAGTCGACTCTTCCAACCGATTTTGCCAAAGGTTCTGGTGAGCCAACCCGGAGGCAAGAGCGTTTCCACCCCGGCACCCACGACCAACCCTGCCAAAAGAGCGGACCAAATATCTTTAAAATATATCCAGGTGTATGTCCAGGCGGTTTGCCATGATGGTGACGGAGTGTGGCCGGCCGTCCCAGTTACAATTGAGGCTCCTACCGTATGTTTTGCCGCTACCACCAAAACTTTATGGGAATATGGGCCCCATTTTGCGTAATAGACCAATACAACCGTCAGGATGATAAAAAGAACTAGTGCCCACTTAGGCCAACGATTGGTATCGGGCGTCTGGGGTTCAATAACCATACTTTAAGCCCTTCCTCCTCTTATAATATTGGCAGACTATACGGTAATGGAATATTTGATACAATATGTCATGCGAGAGTTGCATAGATAGTCAGGGAGTGCATTGAATGAATTTTGAAGACTTGGAAGTATTCTGCGCTATCGCGTTTTCAGGAAGCTTATCGCGAGCAGGACAGAGTTTGAATTTGAGTCAGCCTACCGTAACACGACGCTTGCAAAATTTAGAGCAACAACTAGGCACGGCATTGGTTGACCGATCATTGAGTCCCGTACATTTGACTCCGCAGGGCATCTTGCTGTTGGAGTTTTCGCAAAGTGTTTTAGCACAATTTAATGATGTGAAAAATGCCTTGAATATGGAAAAGACGATATCTGGAACCATTAACGTGGCCACCAGCACGGTGCATGCGAAAAGCTTGGTATTGCCGCAAATGGCCAAGTTTTTGAGGCAATACTCCGAAGTTCAAGTGCGGGTTTCAGTGATGGATTCAACCAAGGTTTTGGCGGCCCTTCGAACCGAAAGCGCGGACGTCGGGTTTGTCGGTATGGAGCCGGATTCGGGACAATGGGATACGGAGTCTATCGGAGAAGACGAGATAGTGCTGGTGGTACCCGATATTCCGAGCTTCTCTCGGCTCCAGTCTCCCGTGACTTTGGAGGTTTTGAAAGACTTTCCCTTTGTCCAACGGGAATTTGGATCCGGTACCTGGGATACCGCCATGGGTGAATTGAAAAGACGTGGATTTATCGCACAATTTCCCGTGGTGTGCCAAGTGGATTCTAACGAAGCGGTGGTGCAAACGGTGGCTACCGGCATAGGGGTGGGATTTGCTTCGCAAAAGGTGGTGGGATTGGTAGGGTCACGGAATGTCCGGACTGCGACGCTAGAGGGCGGTCCTGTTAAACGTAATCTCTATGTGGTTACCAAATCTGGCAATGAGCTCTCGGAAGCTGCGGTGCTTTTTATTCATTATGTGAAGTCGGCTTGCATTCCTACAACCTGATCGATTGAACGCATGTTATGCAACAAGGCCGCGCATTAGCGCAATGAGACGGTTCCCCGTCTCACAAGTGCGTACGACAATTCTGGCGCACGCGATGTCAGGCAGAATGCGGCAAACCTTGCACTTTATATGTCACAAAAAAATTAAGGTGCCCCCTTTTGTTTGGAGTCCAGACCCGCTATTGGCATCGGGTGTCCTCGCTCTCCTCCCGTGGCAGAGCCGTTACGGCTATCGCACCGCTTCCGCGCTACCAGTTACTGGGCGGCCAATTGGATTTCGGGGGACACGCAGGGTCGTGGCCAAACCTATTGTCAACAACGACACGGGGAGCCGATCGCCACCATTTGGGTACACTCCTTGTACAAGGATTTTGGCGCCGTTTGGACGGTGTCGCTGAAGAAAGACTAAATCGCTCCGGTGCTCGTCCCTTAAATCGCATGTCTGAGACCCGTCAGATTATTGGCATCATTTGGTCTGTACATACCCGAACAAAGTCCTATTTCGAACAAAGTCTGGAATACAGAATGATTCTCATTCCCCCAAGCGATAGCAACAGCTTCAAAATTTCTATAATGCTATTAGGAGGTGTCATACGGTGGTGAGTATCGCCAAGACGCATTCAGAACAAAAGATTCATACGCCTGCGGCACGTTCTATCCGGGAAGTTGTCTTTGGTGTCAACGATGGACTGGTGTCCATTACCGGCCTTATCGTCGGGGTAACGGCTTCGCACATGGCGTCGCACCAAATTCTGATGGCGGGATTGGCAGCAGTTATGGCCGCAACCGTGGCCATGGGTCTTGGCGCATATTTGTCTACTGCGGCGCAAAATGAGTACTTTATGGCCGAACGCAATCGTGAGGTGCAAGAAGTCCATGAGGTTCCTGAGGAAGAACGCCTTGAGGTTGAGGGAATCTATCGCGCCCAGGGATTTACGCGGGAACAAATCGCTGTGCTAACGGACCATATCACTGCGGACAAAGAGCGGTGGGTCGACTTTATGATGAAAGAAGAGCTGGGAATCCCTATTGATAGCTTGGATCACCCGTGGATGTCCGCTGGAATTATGGCATTGGCTGTCATCGTGGGATCGATCCCGCCGATTGCTCCCTATATGATTTTTTCCAATCCGCAAGTAGCGTTGGTCTGGGCTATCGTCTTGGCAATGGTTACCGCATTTGGTTTGGGGATTGCTAAGGCTATCGTGGCAAAGACTTTATGGTGGAAAAGCGGGGTCCAATTTGTTGTGGTGGCTGGGATTGCCGTTGTGGTCGGCATTAGCGCCGGTCACCTGCTTGGTCACATTTTATGATGGATCCCGTCTATTGGGCGGCATTAATCGATTTAGCCGCGCAAGAGAGTGAATCCGGAGACGATTGGTTTGATCCCGAGATGCAAGCAGTAGGATATCTTTTGACAACGGCAATGTTAATCCGAGATGCCTTTTGGCAACGCATCATTATAGGTTAATGCGACAGTATGAGCTCCTGGAGGTTCTCCGGGGCTTTTTACGTGGTGGCACCCTCTCCCTTTTCGGTGTAATAATGTAGGCATATGACCTAGGTCGTGACCGGGGAGGAAGAGGTGATGTCCTTTTCCCAACGCCATTGGCGTCATGCGATTTTAGTAGGCCTTTTGGTAGTTACAGGGTTCAGCCTCTATTTGGCTAGCTGGCGGAGTGCATTAGGGCCCTTGATGCCTGCTGTGCAAGTTGTTCATGAATGGGGTGGCGTAGTTTATGGAGTAGCCTTAATAGGCTGGTCCATGCGATTTTATCCGTGGCCTCGGGAGCAGGGGTCGCCGCCTTTTACCAATTGGGCGTTCTTTTTCTTGGTCATGCTGTTTGTTAGTGGGATGGGGCTTTTGGTTGGACCCTCTTGGACCCGATCCATCGCGACGGTGGTTCATGGTTTGTTTGCTGGAATCTTTGTCATTTGGGTAGCGTACCACCTGGTCGTGTACTGGCCCGTCTCTGTCAATAAAAATCGACAACCGCGAATCAATTTTGCTCGGCGCCGCGTGCTGCGGTGGATAGTGGGTGCCGTTGCTACTGCGTCAGTGTTGGAAGCCGTGCCGAGTGTTCTCACCATGGTCAGCGGGCGGGTGTTTCAAAAAGGGAGCAATAATGGAGCATTGCCCGGGTTTGTACCCTATACTGTAGTGGGAGGGTACCCAGACATCGCCTTGAAAACATGGCGGTTGACTGTGGACGGGATCCCGGATCGCAATCATTACACGCTGGAACAATTGATGACCTTCGGCATTGAACGTCGTCATATCAATTTTCAATGCGTGACAGGATGGGCCGTAGATGGGGTCGAATTTACAGGAATTGATCTGGCTGATTTTCTTTCGGCGGTGGGGTGGAACCCGACCGACCATCCATGGATTCTCTTTTACTCAGGTGATGGTGTTTACACGGAATCATTAAGTGCTGAACAAATTAGCCAATATCGGCCGCTCCTAGCATATCAAATTGATTCGCGGCCGCTTCCCCAGTCTCAGGGCTATCCGCTTCGGTTGCTAGTTTCTGGGATGTACGGATATAAGTCAATCAAATGGCTAGTACGGATTGAATTGGCCAGTCACGATGTGCTGGGTTTTTGGGAACAGCGGGGCTATCCTGAGAAAGCGTATTTTGGATCCTACATGGGAATTTAGATGTCCCATATTTTTGAAAGGAGTCGCCAGTGCAATTGCCGTTCCAACAGGTCGATGTATTTACCCAAACACCTCTTCAAGGAAATCCCTTAGCGGTGTTTTGGATGGGGACCCATAGGTTGGATACCCAAATATTGCGAAATATTGCCAGAGAAATGAACCTTTCGCAAACGATTTTTGTCACCGATCTCCCTGATCCCAATCACGCCTATACTGTCCGAATTTTTACTACGGAGCAGGAACTACCTTTTGCCGGCCACCCCACCATCGGATCCTTTTATGTATTACAGCGGCACGGATATTTAAAGGCCGATGGGTTCCAACTCAGCCCTGCTGGAGTGACCCGTCTTAGCATGGATAGCCAGCACGTGATCTGGTTTAGTCCGCCTCCCGGTATGGTACAGGAAATAAAAGGGTCATGGGGCAGATTAGCGGCGGCATTGTCGTTGGAAATTGCCCTCATGAGTTATAAAATCCAGCCGAGAAAACCTGTCGGCTTGCCGTCAGGATGAAGCGGCGTAGTGTTTTGTATTGACGTAGCCATCATACTAACGTATAATGAATACGTTAGGAGTGACCGAGATGCACAATGTTCAAATTAACATCGCAATCCCATCACAATGGAAGGTGGAACTGGAAAATTTAGCGCGTGTCTATTCGGTTGAAGAAGAAACGACACTCACCTATTTAGATTTAATCCGCCGGGCTATCCAAGAAAAGTATGCGTTGAG
Organism: Bacillota bacterium; assembly: GCA_021797515.1. Classification (GTDB taxonomy): domain Bacteria; phylum Bacillota; class Sulfobacillia; order Sulfobacillales; family Sulfobacillaceae; genus Sulfobacillus_C. The sequence continues at coordinate 18,231 of JAJZZP010000120.1, forward strand.
TGCCGATGAGTGAGTACAAGACATTGAACCATTGCCGCTACTGGGTGCAGTACCATATCATCTGGTGCCCCAAGTTCAGGTTTACCGTTCTGCGCGGTGACGTACAAACACCACTCAAGGAAATCCTCCAAACGATCAGTGAACGGTATCAATACGAGATTATTGAGCAAGAAGTCATGCCCGATCATATTCATCTGTTCATCTCCGCCAAGCCGACCGTGGCACCGACAGATATTGTCCGAACGCTCAAGAGTATTTCTGCCATTGAACTATTCAAGATGTTTCCGCAGTTAAAGAAATTCTATAGTCGCAGTGGTTCTCTGTGGAGTAAAGGCTACTTTGTTAGCACCATCGGCAATGTGAGTGCAGAAACGGTGCAACGGTACATTCAAGAACAAACCCACCGAGAAAGGAGGAACCGTGATGCCCAAAGCGCAGCGAAAACGCCAGCGAAAACCGCAACCGGACGAACGAAAAATCCTTCGGAAAATCCGTAAACAGATGCCTAGCCATGGGGTAGAAATCGCATTGCAGGCAACAGCCGAACAATCCGTAACATTGCAACGGGTGCAAGAACATTTGCGTGTCATCCGCAACACCGTGCTCGGTGAACTCAAAAAGTGGTACGACCAAATGGTGCGGACCAAGACTTACCAGCGGGTCATGCGTCAATACCGCAAGATCTATGAAAAGCTCGAGAAAACGACAGACAAGAAACAGATGGCTGTACTCGACGTGGAAATCAAGACACTCCACGACCTGTTGAATGGGATGCGTGAACAGTATCAAGTGACCTTTGACCACGCACGACAATACGGAGAGATGTTGCACGCGACCAAGTTTTCACTCCCTGACTCCGTCACCGTATGGTCGGCCTGTGAAATGGCCTGGCACTCTGTTGAGGGGTTACTCTTCCGCAATGCCGAGAAGGTTTACTTCTACAAACGCGATGACTTCATGACGTTGCAAGGTAAGCAGGCGGAACGATCAGTCATCGTGAAATACGATGAGAAACACCACGCATGGATTGTCCAACATCACGGGATAATGTTTCCCCTCATGGTAAAGCCTGATGACTTATTCATCGAAGAAATCCTATCAAACATCGAGCATTACAGGGAACACGCGAAAGAGATAGATCAGCGAAACAGGGTATTGTACCAAGCGAAACAGCCCCTCATCCCCACCTATCGCATACGAAACAACCGCATTGTGACCCGAGTGATACGCGGCAAGCCTCGCTATTTCCTCCAAATGGTGTTGGAAGGGAAGCCTGTAGCCAAGCGCAAGAAGGACGGAACTTTTCGGCACACCTACGGCACAGGCCGGATCGGTGCAGACTTAGGTACACAATCGTTGGGCGTTGTGACCGATGAACAGGTGATCCTCAAGAACCTGGCCGAGCGTTCTGAAAACTCACTCGATAGGGAGCGTACACTGGCTCACCTGCAACGGTATCTGGATCGCTCGAAACGTGCCACAAACCCGCAAAACTTCGATGAAAAAGGACGCATTAAAAAGGGACGCAAGACGTGGAGATTCTCCACTCGCTACTTCAAGGCCAAGGCAAAGAGGAAGGAACTCCACCGCAAAGCGGAAGTGAACAGAAAACTGGCCCACAACGAGGACATCAACCGCCTCAGATCCTATGGTGACGCCCTCTACATCGAACCGATGCAGTTCAAATCATTGCAACAAAAAGCGAAAGAAGTAAAAAAAGATGAAAAAACGAGCCGATGGACACGACGAAAGCGGTTCGGCAAAAGTATTCAGCATCGAAGCCCGGGGTACTTTTTTAGTCGAGTTAAGCAAGTATTTCATGACACTGGTGGCCAGGTCTATGAAGTCCATAACATCACCTTTGCCGCGAGTCAATATGATCATATGCTCGACGAGAAGCACAAGAAGACACTCAACCAACGATGGCACGAGTTGCCCGACGGTAGACGAATACAGCGAGACTTGTACAGCGCCTTTCTTCTTTACTGTGCCGATGAGACATTGAAACACCCTGATCGCACACTGTGCCAGGATCACTTTGAAGGTTTTTACCTGTTGCACAACGCCTGTGTTGAGGAAATACGCCGCACCCACAAGCGTATCCTCAACAGTGGAATCGCCGTTCACGCAGATCATGACAAACACGTCCGAAGAAAATACAGACGGCGTAAGACAATCGCGTAACAGACAAGCGTTAAGAAGGGAGCCTGACTCGACTTCCTTCCACACTCTTGGGTATGGAGAAGGCGACCGCCAATGTATCCGATGGGGTGCTTGGTCGCTGAATGGTTTGGAGGATGCCGTCAGTGCCGTACTCCAAAGTGTCCTCGACATCCCGTCGAGGGACATGCACGATACGGAGAAACCGCATACCAAAGAACCCACGGGCTTGCCCCGTGTGAGAGTCAGAATATTGGGATCAGGACAGAGAAAATAGCTGCGGAGGCGGAAGACCATGAATTTCGATGCAACTTTCTATCCCTACCCGTCGCGACGCACGGTAGTCTACGGTCAAAAAGCCATGGTGGCCACCTCACATCCACTAGCCGCACAAGCAGGACTGACCATCATGCAACAAGGCGGCAACGCCATTGACGCGGCCATCGCCACGGCAGCCTGTTTAACCGTGGTGGAACCTACATCCAATGGGTTGGGGGGAGATGCTTTTGCCACTGTTTGGACACAGGGCTCTCTTTACGGCCTTAATTCCAGCGGTCCTGCACCCCAAGCTTTGACGGAACAATGGGTGCGCAGTCAGGGATTTGATGCTATGCCACCTCATGGGTGGGCACCAGTGACGGTGCCGGGGATACCTGGAGCATGGGCTCAATTAGCTTCTCGTTTTGGCTCTCTGCCGTTGACCGTTACTCTGGAACCGGCGATAAGGCTGGCTCAGGAAGGATACCCGGTTTCTCCGACCGTGTCATTCTTTTGGCAACGCGCTTATGAACAATATGCCGTGATGCTAACGGGACCTGAGTTTCGGGAATGGTTTCGCGTGTTTGCACCGCAGGGCCGGGGGCCAAAGCCCGGAGAGATCTGGAGGTCGACGGACCATGCGAACACGTTAGAGGAGATAGCCCGTAGCAATTCAGAGTCGTTTTACCGAGGAATACTCGCGGAACAAATTGCGAAATTTTCCCAAACCACTGGGGGGGTTATGACCTTTTCCGACTTGGCTGCCTTTTATCCGCAGTGGGTCACCCCGTTATCTGTCGTGTATCATGATTATGAGGTTTGGGAACTTCCCCCCAACGGCCAAGGGCTGATTGCACTTATGGCATTGAAAATGTTGGAGGGGTTACCTTGTTCTTCCGAAGCCGAACGAATCCACCAGCAAATTGAATGCCTCAAGCTAGCATTTGCTGATGGGCAGAAATTTGTGGCGGACCCCCATTACATGACAGTCTCTCCCGACGACTTGTTGGCCGACCAGTACTTGAACAGCCGACGGAAGCTTATTGGTGACATGGCGGAGGATCGGGAGGCGGGATCAGCGAAACCCGGCGGCACGGTGTATTTGGCTGTCGCCGATAACCGGGGCAACATGGTGTCCTATATTCAAAGCAATTACTCGGGATTTGGGTCGGGACTTGTTGTGCCTAATACAGGAATTGCGCTGCAAAATCGCGGTCACCTGTTTACTCTTAATCCGGGTCACCCCAACAGTTTGGCTCCGGGAAAACGACCCTATCATACCATAATACCCGGATTTTTGACGCATCATGGAAAACCGATAGGACCCTTTGGAGTGATGGGGGGCTTTATGCAGCCACAAGGGCACGTCCAAGTGTTGAGCCGGATACTGGCCCAAGAGATGAATCCACAAGCGGCCCTCGATGCACCGCGATTCTATTGGGACCAGGGCAAAACGGTAGTCGTTGAAGCAGCAATGCCCGAATCAGTGGTCGCCGATTTGAAAAGGCGTGGCCACCAGACCACGGTTACGACGGGTGTTGGCTTATTCGGTCGGGGACAAATTGTTTGGCGCTTACCGTCGGGAGTATTGATTGGAGCTACCGAATCTAGAGCAGATGGGCATGTGGCGTGCTGGTAACGACTAGGTTTCAGCCATGGGTCCGCGCTTGGAATCTATGTGGCTGACCCTGATAGATTGATATCCTAACCGTGATAACAGGGGGTTTTAACAGTGTGATTGCAATCTCTTTAAAACTATTCGAGACTATCTAATATGGATAGTTTTGTTACCTTGGAGAGGCGGCCCAAGCTCTAGGGTTTTCTATCACCACCTTACGGTGTTGGGAACGCGAAGGAAAACTCATCTCGGAACATAGGTCCGACTGTCACCGTCGCTATGATTTGGCGAAGATGCGTCCCGAACATTTCCGGGCGGCGTCCGATGTGATGCGCAGGACTGTGGCCTATGCGCGGGTTTCCAGTCATGATCAGAAAGACGACCTTGAGGGGCAAAAGCAGGTGCTGGAACTCTACTGTGCCCGCCCAGGGCTGGACGTTTGAGGTCGTGGCCGATCTCGGGTCGGGAGTCAACTATCACAAAAAGGGCCGCAAACGGTTGCTCAATGATATCCTGGCCAACCGTATCGGTCGGTTGATCATCACCCACAAGGACCGTCTCTTACGCTTTGGCGCCGACTGGGTCTTTGCGATTTGCGAAGCTAAGCAGGTGGAGATGGTGATTCTCAATCAAGGCGAGGACACGACCTTTGAGACTCCCATGGCCTGGCAGCCGCAATAGAGGATGAAACGCCCCATAGAAGAAAAGGCCGGGGCCATCACGAATACCCTTTCATGCGCTGGCGCGTCGGAGTCATGGACAACGCGACCCTTGGGTCGCGTTGTCTCTGCGGATTCCCACCCGCTAGCCGCCCTAGCGCACTCGCATCACGATAACCAGGTGCGTTTCCACCTCTTGTCCGCCAGCGGGAGGCATTAGGCATCGGATCCCAGAGGATCTGGTCGTCTAGGCAGACGTTACATAGATACCACACCGTGCGGCGTTTGCGTCGGGCTTGGATAGGTTTTCCCAGGCTGCAATTTAGGGAAGTTTCAGGGTAGGAAGAGTTAGTCCAGGATGTCCTCGAAATCATCACCGTCTTTTCGTCTCGGCTCTACGGCGGTCGCTCTCGCAAAAACCAAAAACTGTTGGACAGCGTAAAACATGCCGTCGAGGAGGCGCCGTCATGATTCTGGCCCAAAAAATTGCCCTCGATTCCAACAATGCGCAGGAGACGTATTTGGGACGGTGCGCTTTGCGTACAACTGGGCATTGGATCAGTGGCAACAGAGCAATATGCCGTGTGGCAATCTGATCCGACCTGGCCCGTAGAGTGCGCGCCTGTGGACGACCGGCCCATGGCCCTACGAAGCGGAGGCATGAGGAAGCAGGAAGGTGGCACCAGTTTGGGTCACGTATGATCAAAATTGGATCAGTCAATCAGAACGGTACGAGGTAGATTCTCTTTTGCCTCGACATAAACCCACGGCCGGCCTCAATTGCGGGTAACCAGATCACGGTAGTAACCATATCTCGATAATTCCTTGTCGGTGCCATGAGGGATGCACTTGGCTCCCCAGAACGCGCCGTGCATGTTGTGGGCCGCAGACGCTACCACGGTGCCGGCCACTTGGGCTACAATTCGAAGGGTGGTGGAATGGGGCAGACTCAACTCCTGAACCTCATGCCAAATGGCGTCGGCGCCTGTCTTGGACTCTTTGGCTGCAGGTTCTTAATCGAAAGTTGGGGGGTTCGGATATGGTGTAGCCTTGGTTTAGCAGTAGTGCGGACACGCTATCGGATTCTAAGGGACCGACGTGAAACGCAGGAAAGCTTCAGTGATACCGTGACACCGGGTCAAGGTTCCGTTCCAATATGCTAGGAGTTGATGAGAGGGTGGTTGAAACCGGAAGACGACATTACCAAATTCCGGAGTCTCCAAACGGATTCCTGATCAAGCTGCGCCAAGTAATAGCTGGCGGACTTTATGCCATGGTGCCCCATTCTATAGATTTTTTCCGCCCTATTGTCCACGGCGCGCGGCCGAGATTTCTGACAGTGTAGGGAAGTCCCGAAGCTCAATCCAAAGGGCCTTGGTCACGTTGCCAAGGGTAACGCTACCCAAAGGGCTTGGGGACGGCTTTTGGCCTGACGCATGGTGTGAATTAACGGATGAGTGATGCGTTCTTCCAATAGAAAATTGAGAACCAATACGGTCTTATTGTCGAGCAACAGAAATGCTTGGGACATTCGCAGGCGCGCTGATGGTTCACCGATGGTTACGGGTAAATACTAACGATATCATCGGACGAACGGGCAGCCGTGAAATGGCGACCTTGCGATACATACGGGGATTGCGTCCTGACCCATCCCCAGTTTTGTTTGGTAAATAGGCGGAATATTCACGCAAAGGAATGGGTGGTCCCTCTGTCGAAGGTGTGGGGAGTAACAAACCC
>JAJZZP010000136.1 GCA_021797515.1 Bacillota bacterium
GAATCAACGGATTACAGGGCGCTCCATTTCGCTCAAAGATATGGATAATGAATAGCTCTCACGCTCGTCATCGCAGAACCAGACTTTACCACAAGAAACATTTGGTTAGGGTGCGAAATACGGGTCGCAATGTTTCTCTCGTTTTGGTGAGCTATTGCACGGAACTCTGCACACGTCGATCCGTAAGTCTCGAGGCTGACCCCGACCATATAAGTTTTCCGGCATACTGCCAACTAAAAAGGGGGTGGACGTGTCGCTTTCGCATGTCTTCAGCCGCACGACTCTATGTACTCTCCTCACGGTTTTACCTTTTGGCTATTCTCTTCACCTTTATCGCATGAGATTGTTCAAAAATGCAACGAGAGAGAAGACGGTGCACCGGAAATCGTGGGCGTGCAACCGCATACCCACTACGCACGGCTAACCTTTTTTAAAATCCCGACGACCTCGGGCTGGCGGATTGAATCCATGGTAAGAAGACTTCCAGAGAATCCGGATTCTCTGAAGTATAAAGCAGGAAAATGTCGAACATATAGCGAATATCTTGGCCTCGCGGATGAAGAACAAAGCAGAGGACAAATCGATTTTCATCTCTTCCCTGGTCGGTGATTTCAGTTATGTCAGCAAAGAGGGTTCTGTCAGCCATCCCTAAGTGTCCCAAGTCATTCCTAGATGTTCCGACCGGAAGAACGGGTAATGTCATGCATCGCGGCATCGGCCTACTTCATCCCTCAGATTATCGACAGCGGTTCCAACAGCTCTAGGTGCAATGGCGTATATCTCCGCCCCTAGTACCGAAAGTGGCCGCGATCATAGCCATTGCGATGGCATCACGAACGTGACCGTACCCATCACCCAATTTTGGACATGTCCATCGATGATATGTGCCCATTTTTCTGCGTCTTCTGTGACAATAACCTTTTCCCGTGAACACCCCCAAGCCCAAACTTCTTGGCAACTGTTAGTGGGGGATAAAGCAACTGTTGGTAAGAGTACCGAGAGCACACTGCTATCACCAAAATGGCCATCCGTCTTCTGATTGGTACCTTCCCCTTCGCCCAAAACGCGATCCGCCGCAACCGATCAAGATAGAGTCCCCCACCTGTCCCACACGGCAGACGCGGACGGGTGCACGCCGTCGCTTACACGTTTCGCAGATGCAACGATCCTCCTGTCCGACGTGTCAAAGGCGCTAATTCCTATCCTATGGCATTGTTAGAGCGGACTGTCTACCACATTTGATAATTTATGACGGCTCAAGGTTGGAGAGAACAGGACTTGGCCAAGCACATGGCATGTAAATTCGGTCCTTCCCGGCCAGTGCGGTATCGCTGTAAAGGCCATCGCGGGGTTTGCCGGATATTTTGGTCGTAGTACCCGACGACAAGCCCAGAACACGAAGCATGGAACTCATCGTGACACAACGGTCGTTCTGTCACGCGTCCCTTCGTGATAAATTTTGACCGCAGTGGGTGTTAGGCGGAATGTGCGACCGTTGGGGGCACCGTCGCGTCCTCAAGCAAATGAGTCACATAACTGCATTCGGGGTAGTTGGTACAAAACCCATACGCATCCCCCGTCACTTCCAGTACGCGATATTCCACCGGATACGTACGGCACTGCGGGCACCGGATCATCGCACGATTTATTGTCTGCATTAGACCAACCTCCCCTTTTGTGATACGATTCACAAACTAATGGAACAATACCACACGCACACGGGCTAACGCAATACAAATATGTCTTACGCTGCTTTCCGATATTAATATCATAAGATGCTCGTCTGTTCTGTCGCTTGTAGGAGTTATCGATTTATTTCCATGTTGCCATCATGATCGACAGGGCTACCGATGTATACCCTCATAAGGTGCCGACTCGAACTCGAATTGGCGGGCAGCGGGCTCCGCCGAACAGATTCTCCATTAGAGTGTGCCTGTGAGGTCGCCTACGGCACCACCATCGCTTTACCCTTGCCTTAATCGACAAATTCCGAGCGGAGGCGGGGACAAAATGCCTACAACAATTCCATACTATCGATGACCAAACCTGGTGCGCCACGAGAGTCCCTGTAATTCCGTGACGCACCAGTCAAGTATTACTCGAAACAACAGAAACTATGGCTCTACTGCAAAATACCGCCCAAGCGTTGTTGCAATTCCCATAACATTGCTTCAGTAGCTGAAATGAACGGTTTGGTGGCATTGGCATGTAAAGGAGCACCAAAAGGCACGCTTCGCGTAATCGTGCACGCTAAATAAATACCATCCGCGGGTGAACGATTGCCGGCTAATATCCCAGGGATCAGATCGTCCGGGGTTAATTTCCCGATCTCTGCTCCCGCATCATACCCGAGGCAAAGGGAAGCCGCCACAGCCAATCCTTGGGATTCCGCCCACTGGACCTCAAAATCGTGACGCGCTTGCCCATATGGCGTGAAAATAAATAGACTTTCCCATTGATTTGCCATGCAATACTGCAGTACCGCCCCCGGAGCCGTGATCATCGGGCCGTCCATAGCCTGTTGTAATGCCTGTCGTCCCGGCTGAGAAAATGCTCCATACGCCCGAGCATAAAACACGGCATCCCATCCTTGATATGGTGCTATAAGGGCCTGCAGGGTTTCCAGGAGTTGTCGGCGCTCCTTCTCAGACTCGCCACGCCCAGTTAAAAAGGGCATGGCAATATCCACCCAATCAATCGCGGGAAATGCCGTGGACAAGTCCCCATGTAAACTCCGATTCTCCGACGACCGTAATATTAACACGCGTGCCATTACTGTATCGATCCTTTCGTACCGAGTTCGGGGGCCGAGGATTCGCGATGTCTAGGCATAATCAGTCCGTAACACAGACCCGCAATAATTACGCCGGTAAGCCATGACGCTTTGCTTAAGTAAACCCACCCGGGAAACGCCAGACCGAAGTGCCCCATAAATACCACGAACAATGCTACGATCACCGCAATAATGGCGCGCACATTGAACCCGTGGTAAAAGTAATACCGACCCTCGATGCGGTAAATATCCGCGATTTCTAATCTGCCTCTTTGGATCAGGACATAATCCACCACGATCACTCCGGCAAACGGACCTAACAACGACGCCACAAAGAGAATCCAGGTATTAAAATAGGCATACGCGCCTTGCGCGTAGAGTGACCAGGCTCCGATTGCGATACCCAACACGGTGACAATAGTCACGCCGCGTGCCCAAGTCAACTGCCGCGGCCAGGTGTTATTCAGATCATACACCGGCGGTACGGCATTGCTAAAGATGTTGGTATTCATCAACAAAACCGCGTAGCACAACAACACCAACACGGTCAGCCATGCCGGATGCAAAAAGGCCGCGACCAACAAAATCGGGTCGTATACCGCGCTCCCAGTCATGGCATGCACAACACCCGTCATTAAGGCACCATAAAGAATGGTGAGGGTATAGATTACAGGAAGCCCCAATTGGCCCCACAGCATCGCGCGCACGGATTTCCCAAAACGCATCATATCCGGCCAACTAATCACTTGGGTGGCGTGAATGTTTGAGGAAAAAAACACCAAGAAGACCGGAACTATCGCAACAGACAACGGGGCGGCCGGTTGATTTAATGCATGGACCAAAGCTACAGGATAGCGACTCACAAAGTCAATAAACACAAACGTCAACACGACAATCGACACGATAGGCATCCAACGGCTGAGCCATTTAAGTGAAGGCGCCGATAAAGCCGGGGGAGCCTTCAGTAAAATAAGATATTGCGCTACAGTAGCGGCCATGAACATTGTCCAAAACAAGGTCGGATAGTGTGTCACCAGTGTGGACGGACTAAGGGATTTCAACGCCAGTAATTGGAGACGCTGCCCAGCGGCAATAATCCATAAACTGACCAATGCCTCGGTAATCAGAAAAGTCTGCACACCCCAAAATCCTAACCCGACAAAAAAACGCGCCCACGACGGAATAAACGTGCCCCAAATACCGAATCGCGTGCGATCCAGCTGGGGTTCCGCGAGGCCATACACAATCGATCCATGAGACTGAACAATTAAGGCCGCTAATGTGACCAAATCTCCTAGCAGGGCAATGATTACCACCTGCCACCAGTTAAAACCAAACACAATCCCCGCACTCCCCACCAACATGGAACTCGGCGCGGCGATAGACGCCCACACTCCGAACAACGCCCACGCATTCCACGTTTTTTGTTCTAGCAAGACGGGCGCGATATCGGCGTTGTACAATAGAGATGAGGGGATAGGAACGGACGGAGTTTTCATCGCTATCTCTCCTATATTATCAATGTTATCCTTAATATTATGGAATTGTTGCAAAATATGTCGTTCTACTTGTATATTACCGCGTATTTTATAAAATGCAATCGATTCCATTAAAATTCGGAGGACATCATGGCTACTATGCAGGACGTCGCTAAAAAAGCGCGCGTATCCATCACAACCGTGTCCCGTGTGCTCAACGGCGATGCACGCGTCAAAGCCGATACCCGCGCCCACGTGGAACGCATTATGGCATCCATGGGATACCAACCCAATCTCATGGCGCGAGCCCTCAGACAACAATCGAGTCAGGTTATTGGCCTGGTGGTTGATACATTGAAAAATCCGTTTACAGCAGAACTGAGTCAAGGTTTAGCAACCCATCTCGATGCGGCGGGGTATCAACTCATCCTTGCCGACACCCAGCGTCGGTCGCAACAAGGACCCCGTCTTCTTCAAATGTTGGCACAACGGGGGGTCGATGGAATCTTGTATGCGGCAGGATGGGAGACCGATCCCGAATCTTTGGCGGTGGAGTGTAAGATTCTTCAAAGGAGCCATATCCCCACCGTGATTGTGGGAAATGCCCTGCATTCCGTACCTTCGGTTTCTATCGATCACCACCAGGGAATCCGAGATGCTGTTACGCATCTGCATCAACTCGGACACGAACATATCGCCTTCGTTAGTGGGGCGGGGGAAACCGAAACCACTCGACTTCGTCGACAGGGATTTCTGGACGCAGCAGAAGCGTTAGGATTATTCACTAGCTCGGTCTATGCATCGTATGGTTCTTTGAGCGGCGCCACAACCGTGGCTGAAGACATTCTCAAGACCGCCCCTCGCACGACGGCAATCGTGGCCGCGAGTGACTACGTCGCGGTCGGCGTCTTGCACGGCCTGTTCGATAAAGCCTATCAAGTGCCCCGCGATATTTCCGTGATAGGGTTCGATAATGTGCAAATCAGTCAATTTCTTTGTCCCGCCTTGACCACCATGGACGCAGATATTCCCCAACTCGCGTCGGTTGCGTGCGAGCGGTTATATTCATTAATGACTGACCCTGCATCGTCTCCCGATCCCTTGGTGTTAGCACCGCATTTGGTACTGCGCCAATCCACCGGGATTCCACGATCAGTGGACGCTGGCACCTAGATCCGGTGGCGGTAATGCATAATCATTAATGTCGGCATTACGGGACTCACGCCGTGATGGGCAGTGCAGCCTGTTTACTCACACAGCGACTAGGTTCGTGAAACCAACGCGTCCCATAATTTTTCCATATTCGCACGGCCAAGTAACCAGAGCCCCATAACGAATGGTGGCAGTTCTGGAGGGGTACTATTAAGTTATCATCGCCAACTGCCGGCATCATTGATACGGATCAAGATCGGATTAAGAAATATGCGTAGGGTTTCTCCAAAAACATCAGTAATCGCACCGATCAGGTCACGACACTTCCCATAAGGCATGAGTCGCATAATCGGCATACGTTCGTCGAACAGGTCTGACAGTTTCTATTAAAATAACCAAAAAACGGCAAGGAGCGGGGCTATGCGCCGTTTAAGCAGACAATGGGTATTTACCGCATCAGACCTGCATGAACGGCCGCGAAAACGGCCCCTCCAGTACGATTGCACCCCATAAGTTAGCCCGTATGGGGTCAGCCCCCCGAATGCTCGCGAGTTTCCGGAATGCGGTTGAGGTGGATTGTCGCGCAAGGGGCACACGGGATAGCGCGATGCGGGTGGAACACCTTGCGGTGGGAAACGCGCGACAGGACACCCGGGAATGTATGGGAAGCAGCGCGCACACCGCCCGACGGCACCCCAGGACAATGGGACGTGCAGATTCGACCGACGGCCGATGGACCGCCGTTTCGATCTGAACCTGCACAACGAAAAAAGCCGAGCCTGTTCGGAGAACGTTTATTCCTCGTAGTAATTAGTAATTACGTATTAACGCCATCGTGTAATAGTTATCCAACTTTCGCCCCGAGATACACCGCTACATTCTTGACCTGCGTATAATGATAGAGTGCTTCCATTCCCTTTTCGCGCCCATATCCACTGTGACCATATCCACCGAACGGCATTTCCACTCCTCCGCCGGCGCCGTAGCTATTAATGAATACTTGCCCTGAACGTATCTGACGAGCCATGCGATGAGCCTGACCAACATCCTCAGTCCATACCGCGGCCACCAACCCGTATTCGGTTGCGTTTGCTAACGAAAGTGCTTCAGCTTCCGACGAAAACGCAGTGACCGAAGCTACCGGCCCAAAGATCTCCTCGTGAAACACAGGATTCTCTGGACGAACACCGTCGAGAATCATGGGCGGCAGGTAATAGCCACGCTCGTCGTGAGGCGAGATCCCCTCCATGATTACCGCTCCCCGCTCCCGTGCAAGAGCTACGTACCCTTCTACCCGGGCCTTCTGTCTGGCCGAGATAACGGGTCCCAAATCAGGGTTGGCAATACCTGGGCCTACTGACACCGTGGATAGTGCGTCTGAAAGACGTCCAACCACCTCCGCTTGGAGGCCTTGTTGTACCAAAATCCGAGAGCCAGCAGAACAGGTTTGCCCAGCATTTTGTAAAAACGATTTTAAAATAATAGGAATGGCCCGGTCCAGATCCGCCGTCGCAAACACCACATGAGGTGATTTCCCTCCTAGTTCAAGGGTTACGGGTACCACATTGGATGCGGCTGATTGCGCAACTTTCCGTCCTACCTCGAGGGAACCCGTAAAGGTCAGGTGGTGAATCCCTGAATGAGACGCCAGCGGCATTCCGGCAGTCTCCCCCATTCCCGCCACAACATTGACGACACCCGGCGGAACGCCTTCTTCCTGACATAACCGAGCCAACTCGAAGATTGAAAGAGATGCCTCTTCGGCTGGTTTCAACACGACGGTATTGCCTACCGCTAGGGGAGCAGCAATAGCGCGTGCCCCAATTTGTAGGGGATAATTCCATGGAATGATCACCCCAACCACGCCTAAAGGTTCTCTCAGGGTGTAGTCCAAAAAAGCACCGGGAACCGGAATTGTCGTCCCTCCGAACTTATCCGCCGCTCCTGCGTAAAATTCAAAATATCGAGCCGCTACTCGCACATCAGCATCTGCCTGAGCTAGAGGCTTTCCCGTGTCTAGTGACTCTAATTTTGCCAGACGTTCGACATTGCGCAAAATTTTTTGGCCTATTCTCGCCAGGATACGCCCGCGATCTACGGCATCCATAGCAGCCCATGGCGAAAACGCTTGCCGTGCTGCGCTAACCGCGGCATCGATATCGCCAGCCGTTCCCCCTGGCAACGAAGCCAACACCTGGCCTGTCGATGGATCATAAGTTTCAAACCAACGCCCCAAAACGGGACTTACCCAGTCACCGCCGATGAAGTGACGATAGCGGCCCATGTATTTGTCCCCCATTCAATTAATACCGGCCATGACTGCCCGACGCACCGCAATGGCGACAGCATGAGCGGAAAGTGCCCCTACCCGACCCGCGTCCTCGGACCTGTCACCAACCGATGCGACGAATAAGGTGTCGCCATCCCATGGGGTATGCACGGGATCGATAGAACGGCCCAGTCCGTCATGCGCCATCCTAGCGACACGACCGAGCTCGGACTTGGACAGTCCCGCATTGGTAATAATCAGCCCTATCGTTGTCGCCCTTCCCGTGCTAAAATTTCCCGTGGCCATAGCCCAAAGTGCAGTCGTGCTCTGAGGCACGTCATCTATCCGGGGACCCGCTATGATCTCCCCGTTTTCATCCAAGATACTGCCAAGCGCATTAACCACGAGAAGCGCAGAGACGATTAACCCGTCGTGGGTTTTCAATGTCACCGCCGCTTGGCCTGAATTCATCCTGGCTGCCGTTCCAAGACTCTTCCCTACGGTTGCTCCGGTCCCCGCCCCGAATCTCCCTTCCTCTACACGCTGTTCCAATTGAGCGGCCATGCGCAAGGCCCGCGAGCCATCGTCTATCGTTGGAGGTTCTGAGAGACCCACGTCCATATCAAATATCGCTGCTGCCACGACAATAGGGATACGCGCTGAACCAACACACACCCCTCGATTGAGTTCACGTAAGGCATTAGCCACCCCATCGGCAGTTTGAAGGCCGAGTGCACTACCTCCGGACAAGACGACCGCATCGGGGCCTGGTATGGTATTAGTCGGGTCAAGGACAGGGGTTTCTCGTGTCGCCGGCGCCCCGCCAGCAATGTCCACTGCACCTCTTGCCCCTTCCGGCAGGATCACGACTGTAACACCCGTGCCTTTCACCCGGTCCGTCACGCTGCCAACTCCAACCCCCTCCACTGCCATAACGCCATATAGTATCTCGTAAGGAGTGACTACTGAACTCATATGTTGCGACCCCCATCAACATCCAAAATAGTACCTGTCATCATTCCCGCCCGATCCGACACTAAGAAACATACCGCTTCAGCAATATCGGACGGGTCAGCCAGTCGTCCCAGTGGCACAGTCTTACGAAACGACTCTAAAATGATACTCGGATCGCCACTCGCACTGCCCGCTGCTGATCGAAAATGAGGGAGCATGGGGGTGTCAGTAGCCACTGGTGACACAGCACAAGCCCTGACCCCGTAAGGGGCCCACTCTAAAGCCAATGCGCGAACAAAGGCAATGACGGCTCCCTTTGTCGCTGAATATACCTGGATCCCTGGTCGTGGGCGAACTCCGGCCGTGGACGCTGTAGCCACAAATACTCCCGAACGCTGCGACTTAAAGGGCTCAGCGACAACCCGAGCGAGTTCGATGACTCCCCGAAGGTTAATAGTCAACAGCTGGTCTATCTGGTCGTCTGACACCTTTTCGAGCGGAGTTGCGCCCTGGGGTATACCGGCATTAGCGTAGGCTATATCCACATGCCCAAACTTCTCTAGAGTTCGGTTCACCAGACTTACGTTATCGTGATGGAACCGCACGTCAACAACGGTGGCCAATGCCCTTCCGCCTGACTTCCTGATATCCTCCGCAATCGCATTCACACTATTTTCATTAATATCGGCAACGACCACTGCTGCCCCCTGTTGCGCTAATTTACGCGCGGTCGCAGCACCGATACCAGACGCCCCCCCCGTGACGATCGCTACTCGATTGGCCAATTCTAGCATCATGACTTTTCCTCCCAGTTGGCATTCCTTGCGTTGGTCAAGAATTGATAGGCGGCGATTGCATAAATGGCCGCCATATCTTGCAACTGTTGAAGGCTGACCCACTCATCAGATTGGTGTGGAACGTACCGATTTCCCGCGCCCGTAGTCACAATGGGAATCCCTGCGTTCCAAAGCCAGGTGCCGTCTGTGGCTCCCGGTACTCCGCTGTAGATAGCTGGATTTCCCAGTTGACGTTCTATAGCTGTGGCCACCGCCGCCACCAGCGGATGGTCCATGGGCGTATCGGTAACCGGACGGTCGTCTAGCACCACGAGTTGCGACGAGAATTCCCCGGCACAAATCGGCTCTTCCAGCCGATTGCGCAAATACGCAATATGTCCATCCTCAAGGCTACAGTTGGCATTTCTTATGACCTCATTGAGCCGTTGCTGGATCCGTTCGCGTATCGTGTCATGGCACTGCCCTATCACTGTCCGAATATCTAAACTAATAGCTACCGAGTTCGGCACCACATTGAATCCCGAAGGGCCCGCGATTGGAGCTTCGATTTGCGTTGGCGTTATGCTTGGCCATCCCAGGAACGGATCGAAACCCAGAGTCTGTTGTGTTACCTGTTCTTCCTCCGCCACCGCTACAAGAAACTGGGCCATCACTGGCAAGGGATTATTGCCCGTCAGAGGCATCGCTCCATGGGCCATCTTCCCAAAAATCTCAATCCGCAAGCGCAACGCACCCTTTTGACGAATGCACACCTGCGCATCCTCCGGCTCACAACAAATCGCGGCATCCACATCCCTTGCTCTACCAGAAGCAATGTAGTGACGGATACCCGTCATCATCCCCTCTTCATCAACAGGCACTAAAAGACGGATGGTTCCGGGAAATCGACCTTCGGTTTCCTGCATCAGGGCCCGAATGCCCATGTAGGCGGCGACCAAGTTACCTTTAGTGTCCGCGGCCCCCCGTCCATACAATCGGTCTCCTTCTTGGGTCAAGCTAAACGCTGGCCGCGTCCAATCGGCTACGTCTCCCGCAGTCACGGTATCGGAATGGGCCTCAAATAGAAGCGTCGGCCCCGGGCTAGTGCCAACCCACTCTACCAAAACATTAGGCCGACCTTCTGACACTTCCATCAGCTCCGAATGAAATCCGTCCTGTTGACACCATTTCACGACCTCTTGAGCCACGTTAGCTTCCGTTCGACCGCTTTCTATCACGCTTTCCAAGCTAATGAGGTGCGCTAATTTTTCACAAACCTCGCCTTTGGGAATACGAGCGGCTAGATGCAGTTCTTGCAATGGCAAAACAATCCCTCCTATGCATAGAAGTGCGATGGGGCCCCGGTGAAGCGGGTCCCCATTCCACGTCGTTCAGTCTGATACCTTGGAAATCTTAGAGCGACCACTGCCAATCGGAACACGATTCCATGCAGCACATACCGCTACGGTCAGAATGATCGAAAGCGTAGCCTCGGCGATGGCTTGGGGAATCACGACGAGCATTTGGTGAAAGGTGAAATAGCCACGGAGGATGATGGCGGCCACCACAAACACGGTGTTGGAAACTGAGCCTACGAGTCCTGCAAGTCCATAGGCAATAATTTCATTTTTCTTTCGTACCGCAATGTATGCCAAGTATGGAGTAATCCCAATTAATAGCCGAGGGAGAATCGAAACAACAGGGTCCTTGAACATCGGCACGGTGGCACCAAGAAATGAGGATAGTCCAAAAATGAATCCTAGTATCAGTCCCACTGGCCAACCTTCGAGAACGGCCCCAATATAGACTGGCACTCCCATAATGGTTGCGTTGCCCGCCACATTTGGTACGGGTATGTAGCCCAAGCGGGTCACACCCAGAAGAATGGAAATTGCCGCCAGCACCGCAGCCACAACAATCTTTTTCGTCGTTAATTTCATCGGTTTCTTCCTTTCCGACTTAGGATCTTATCTACCGTTACACCACAACCAAACCGACGCACACGGCAATGACCACGAATACGGTCACCCAGTCACGTAAGACCAGATGATATTGCCGATACATCGTCCGTTCTTGATTAGGCACATAGCCCCGCGATTCCATTGCGATGACTAAATCCTCGGCCCGTCTTAGAGCGATGAGAAACAAGGGTAATACCAAAGGAAGTCGGGCCCGCGCTTGTGCCACGATGTTCCACTTAGATGCTTGGGTTAATCCACCACCACGTGAGGCTTGGGCTTTCATCAGACGCTCCATCTCCATCGCAAACGTCGGAACAAAGCGCAGTGCGATGGTCATGATGAGCGCGAGCTCACGGGTAGGAACTTTCAAATACTACAAAGGTTTTGAGAGCCGCTCCATTGCGCGGGTTACGTCATTCGTTCGTGTCGTCAAGGTAAACACGCTGATTAAGAGGATGAAATCCACCAAACGGAGCAACGATGTTACGGTTAACCGCAGGGAGTAGGAGCTAACATGCAAGAACGAATAATGCCAAAAGATGATTCCTCTAATCGGAGAAAAAAGCAGCTCCAATGCCAGCAGGGCGATAATAAACCACATCGCAGGCCTTAGCCCCGAAAGGCTATAGAGGATCGGAACTCGCGAAATGGCGACCAATCCCAAAATCAGAACAAAGGCGACCAAGTTCGAGACATAACTCGACAAAAAGGCAACGGTAAGAATAAAGACGATCGCACTAAATAGTTTCACGGCTGGATCCAAACGGTGTACTATCGACTCTCCAGGCAAATATTGTCCGATGGTAATATACCGGAGAAGTTCAAAATCCTCTGTCATCGTCCTATCCCCCCGACATCTCCGATTGGGTCGCTGAATACACTATGCCGACACCCTCCAAGAACGATGCCACCACGTCTTCCGGCGTTCGGCCAAACACCGAATACCCCTGCGCTCGAAGCATCTGTTGCAACCGTAAAATCGATGGCATTTCAAATCCGTGTTTAAGAAGCAGCTCCGGATGATCAATAATTGCTTCGACAGGATATGAACCACGAGTTTCCGCGTCGTTCATAATGACGACTCGGTCCGCCAGATTCAAAACTTCTTCGAGATTGTGTGTCACAAAGACCACAGAAACCCCTTCTTCCTTGAGATTATGAAGACGTTTGAGCAAATCTTGCGCAGAAGCCGGGTCGAGTCCTGCAGTTGGTTCATCCAGGACAAGCACATGGGGCCGTAAAGCAAGGATCCCCGCAAGGGCGACGCGTCGCTTTTCGCCTCCAGAGAGCGCATAGATCGGGCGATCCTTGAATTGCTCAAAATCCAACCCCACCATTTCGAGTCCATAGCGGACACGACGCCGTACCTCTTTCAATTCGCACCCTGTTTGAAGCGGACCATAGGCGACATCGTCGCCGACAAGTTGTTCGAAGAGCTGATCCTCCGGGTTCTGAAATAACATCCCAATTTCACGACGTACTTTCGCAATATCTGCCTTAGGGTCTTTCAAGTCCACGCCCATGGCAACCACAGTTCCCTCCTGGGGGCGATAAATGCCATTCAAATGTTGCATTACGGTCGATTTACCACTTCCTGTAGCCCCTACTATCGCGACCGCCTCCCCGGTTTGGACGACCATATTGGCTCGACGAAGGCCCTGGTGGGCCAAGGGGGTACCCCCTAAATACACATGCGAAAGTTCTTGAACATTAATCAACGTTGTCGACTCTTCGATCGATTTCGAAACGCGAGAATCGATCATCGCGGGACCAGGCGTAGTGGCACCGCGAAGTCCCAGGAAAATTTCCTCGGGCGTGGTGGCCTCCTGTGGTACCGAAGCAATATGTTCATGCAATAATCCTGCCACTTGAGCAATCAAAGGAACGTCGAGATTGAGTTCCCGTAACTGGCGATTATGCCGAAACACCTCCTTTGGTGATCCCGTCAACACCACAGATCCGTGGTCCAATACCACCACGTAGTCCGCCTCCAGCACCTCGTCCATATGGTGCGTAACCGTAATTAACGTGGTGCCTTGTGCATGCAAGGATCGAGCCAACCCTAACACGTCGTCCCGTCCTTTAGCGTCCAACATGCTGGTGGCCTCATCAAGAACCAATATCGGTTGCTCCATCGCAAGAGCCCCTGCGATGGCTAGCCGTTGTTTTTGACCGCCGGACAACAGATGAGGGGGCCGATACCGAAACGGCAGAAGCCCCGTTTGCTCTAGGGCGATGGTCACCCGCTCTTCAATGTCTTCCGGTGCCATCATAAAGTTTTCCAGACCAAATGCAACATCATCTTCAACGGTGGTTGCAACAATTTGATTGTCGGGGTGCTGGAATACCATCCCAACTAATCGCTTAATATCCATTCTTCGAGATTCATCGCGGGTATCAAGCCCATTGATGCGAACATGTCCCGATTTGGGGATGAGAATACCATTAATGTGACGAGCCAAGGTGGATTTCCCTGAGCCATTTGCCCCTAGCAAGGCTACATAAGCCCCTCGAGGGATTTTCAGCGACACATTTTGTAACACCGGGAATCCATCGAGGTATTCAAAAGTCACCTGATCGATACTGATGATGTCTTCCACAGTACTCTACTCCTAATGTTGGATTGCTGGGGTTGTCTTTGCCTGAACCACCGTACTCAACGCCCGTAGTAATTCAATCATAGCATCGCGTCCAACATCTGGGAGCCGCGCGGCGGGGTTATTCAGCGCCAGTTTGACGGCAAAAACAGGGTGTCCTCCCACCCGGTAACCCCCAAATACCCCAACTTCATGCCTAAAGCCAAAATCGCGCGTTTAATCCTCCTTAATATTGGGACATCTTGAGAATAGCAGAATGTTATGGTGATCGGAAGACTTAATTTAAAAAATATTGCCGTATATCTTAATCAAGATGGCTGTCTGGTGGGAAAGGCACTAAAGCCCACGATTCAGGCACCAAAATTTTTAATCGTTCAGCGGTGTCATAGAGATGAGCATGCATCAAGCGTTCAGATTTCTTGCTGTCGCCATCGCGGATAGCCGCAAATAAATCCGCATGCTTTTGATATAAATCGCTGTCGATTCCCGCAATTGCCCGAGAATATTTCATGGTATATTGCATCGGGCTGGATAACGAGCGAATCACTTCGCGAAGCACAGCATTTTGACTCGCATCCGCAATGGCCATGTGAAATTCAAGGTCTGCAGCTACCGCTTTTTCCATCGGCCCGATCCGCATTTGATCAAGAGTCTTTACCATACCGTAAAGGTGTTCCTCCATCCGGTTTTGTGCCGCCAACTTAGCAGCGGGCACCTCTAACAACAAACGCACAAACAAGACTTGACCCAAATCCCGCGGTTCAACACCACCCTCCTGAATCTCAGGTGGCGAATTCCGTACAAAATACCCGCTCCCATGGCGCACATCAATGAGCCCCTGAGCTACCAACACGGCTAAGCCCTCTCGAATCGTGGACTTACTTACCTGCAGGACCTTGGCCATCTCTGCAAGAGTCGGAAGTTTGTCTCCCTGCTTATAGATACCCTGTCGAATAAGGGATTCGAAATATTCTGCCACCTGATTGGAGCGTTTGGTCAATGGAAATTTGGATACCATAAAAGCGCCTCCCCAACACATTGTAGGAAAAGTTAGTCAGTCTGTATACTTCAAAGAGCAGCGTGATAAATAACTCTGTCTCGAGCAACCCAACGAAAGGGACAAGCGTAGCGGGCTTGATTTATAATCATATTCTCTAAAAGACGGTCAGCCACTGAGGGGGTGCCGTGAAAATCTCTCGACACCGACGATCCAAAGGGAAGAGAAGATCGTCTTGACCGGCTGACCACGCTGTTTGTACCGGTCGCCTTACCCCTCCCGTAGGGTTCGCCGACATGCGCGTCAACCACCAGCCACCTAAAAGTGGCGCCGTATCTGCCAGTCTCGGACGACCTGCTTGGCCGCGGCTGCCCGCACTGCCGAAGCGAGATATTGGACCCGCATGCCGAGGGAGCAACAGGAAATGGGCATGGTTGCTAATGTGCATTCGGGCGCCGATTAATGGCGCTTAACCAAGAGAGCGGTAGCGGACAATTGGCCGATACCAACCGCGAAATCAGGTGATCGGGGGTTGGGGATCCGACGCGAGAGTCCAACGATGGCGCGGCACCCCAGATAACAAAGTAGGCCTGCATCCGGAGCAAAGCATGGCAGCTTCCATTGCTCATTAACGCAGTGCCACATGAGTTTCGCAGAGTGCGTGTGCCAACCCTCCGCGCTCCGTGGAGGCCAAACAGGCCCCGTAACACAGCCAAATCGGCATCGGAGAAGTCTCGCCCACAATAACGAGGCGTATCTATGACGTGTCATCCTGGGCGGGGGTCAAGAAAGATGCTTTTTTGGCGCCATCTTCCAGGGGGTGAACGCTCTTGAATTGCAGTCGGCGCGTACGATTCTCGGGTAACTATACCTCGATTTCCTTTCGCCCACCGTGGCGGGTTCCACGGTTACAAACCGGTTCTGCGGAGTTTTGGTTGGATAAACTTACCGGAAGAAACTCGGCCGACCAGTGCCCAAATAGCATAGGCTACCGGCCGACCGAAGGAGTGTGTAGGGCAATGCCAAATTCGCAATCGACCCCACGGATTTCTTGCGTTACAGGGCGGCCCGAAACACGGTTGCCCCAGGTGCCGACGATTCCGAAAAGGCGACCCCCTACCAATTAACCCACATGACAGGTGCTGGTCGCCGTCACGGTTATTCCCTGCCTATGGCTAAAGATTAGGCTCTATAAACGCCACACAGCCAAAACGGCCACCAAAAGGGTGATCCCCCCAATGCCAAACGTCACGGTCGAAGTGCGCAAGCGTTGGGCAAGTGTCAGAACCCCACTAATAGCCAAAAATGACACCAGCGTAGCCACAGCCACCATAAGCAGAGTAGCTTCAGTACCAAATTGTACCACCGCCTGCGCCCCTCCATGACCAATCACCATCGGCACTACCCCCGCGCCTACCAGGGCGAGAACATCCAACATAAAGGAGAGCCGAATCGCCTCTTTTCCACTAAACCCCATCCATAACAAGGGTGTAATGGTCATTCCGCTGCGGGAGATGCCCGGAAGGGCAGCTAGACCTTGCATGCCCCCTGTGATAACCGCGGCCCACAAGGTCACTGGCTGAGTCGACTCGGCGTGGTGCGAAGCACGGGCCAACAGGAGTTCCTTGCGGCGTGCCACCACTCCCGTAATCAAGAGGAGTACTCCAATTCCCAACATCGCTGCAGAACCGCCGATCACCGTGAAGGTCTGCCGTACAAAGAGGTATAACGGGATCCCGATAATACCGGTAGCAAGCGTACCTCCCACCAGAAACCGCAGTAACCGTGCATAGGGTTGGTCTGAAAACGGATGCGCCAGCGCCTTTAATGTAAGCCACACCTCACGGCGAAAGTAATAGGCTGCGGCGAAAAACGATCCAAAATTCGCAATGAGGCCCAAATTATAGGCGTTTTGCAGCTTGACGCCTAACAATGCAAAATACAGGGTAATCATGGTCTTACTGCTTATCGGCAACCATTCAACCACACCTTGCATAACCCCCGCGATTAATGCAGGTATCAAATACGGATGTGACACGCGGACAAATCCCCTCCTTAGTCGATTTTTAGCGACTAATTTCATATGAACTCTCCCGCCGCCTAACCCTGACGGGTTGTCCACGCAAAATACGCGAGGACTTAGGCGGGGGTTTCCGGGATCGCTCCCGAAAGTTCCTGGCTCATTGATCGCTGCACCGCAGGTTTGTGGCCCTTGGCGTCTTGCGCAATCTCCCCAGGCATGACTTCGCCCCGTTCCCTAGCTTCCGAAAAATCCGCGTCCGTTTGTGCGTCTTAGTGAGCGGATCTCCGTCGAGAAGTTTTTTGATCCCGCGTTGTGCAATCACGCACGCGGCATTGTGGTCTGCGTTATCCGTGTGTCCGCAGCGTTGACAGACAAATTCGGATGGACTCTTCCGATTGTCCGGGTTGACATGGCCACAAGCGGCACACGTCTGCGATTATACGCGGGCAGGACCCAAATGACGAGTTTCCCCGTTCGCAACACCTTATAGCGGGTAAACGAGACGACCGCGCCCCATGCCGAGGACAAGATCGCCCGGTTGAGACCGGCTTTGGTTGCGGCGTGATTGCGCAGAAACCGTCCTTGCACATCGCGTTTTACTTTCGGTCGCTGGGTCATATTCTGAATCCGCAAATCCTCAAACACATACCGATCGCACTCTGCGTTGACCACGAGAGCATGACGGGTCTGATGCGCATACTCGCGATGCACATTCGTGCCATAGTGCTGATAGCGGGCCGCTTGGCGATAGGCTTTCTGTTGATTGCGGGACCCCTTCTTGCGCCGGGTGGCCCGCCGTTGCCATTTTTTCCGCTGTCGTCGGGCCTTTGTGATCCGTTCCTTGTGCACCGGCTGGAGATCAAAGGTTTGCCCGTCTGAGGTCATCAAGGGTTTAGCGATCCCCCGATCTCCGCCGAGCGTGCGCTCGGCGAGCTGGTCCGCAGAAAGATGCCGCAAGTCCTCCGCCATCTGCTCCGTCGTGGCGTCGGACGTCTGGGCGGACATTTCTTCTGCCGCAAACGACAGCCACCAGTGGCCGCCTTCCACGGCAATGTGAATCGAAGACGGCACGGCATGAGACCGATGGGCCACAGAAGGGATGACCCCCACGAGAAACTTATCCGTGCCCAGGGTCAACTGATAGGATCCGATTTCGCCGGTCTGATCATCGATTTGCGGGAGGCACTCAAATAACTCCTGGGTGATCCATACGGCCTGCCGCCCGGTTTTCTTTTGAATTTTGGGACGGCCTCCTAGCTTCTGAAAGAAACGACGATAGCCTTGGCGAAATTTGACCGCCCCATTGCGCAAGATTTGGGACGGCACCTTCCGGAGGAATGCGGTGCGTTCTGTGATGAACCGACTATACTCTTGATCGACCGGGACCGCCATGCCTGCCGTGCCCACCATCTGCCGCTGAAAGCGGCGATAATAGCGGTCTTCTTGCACTGTGGCGTTAGAGATCAACCGCTGAGAACCAATCCATTGCAGCAAAATCTGTTGCTGTTCTTGATTGGGATAGAGGAGAAATTTGTAGCCGTTGAGCATTACACTATCCTCCTGGAAACAGATGTTCTCTGTACAGTATACCCCCGTGTGACGTTTATCGAAAGATTCATGCATGAGCGAAAAGAAAGCCTCGGCATCCTGAACGGATGCCGCCCGCTTGACGCCCTCTTGGCTATCGTCTAAGAAGGGGAATGCGCGGGCGTTATGTTCAAGTTAAAATCTGCATTTTCCCGATCGGCCATTCCGTTCCCCACCGCCGACGAAAAAAGCATTATCAGCTACCACACAATGGGCCAATCGCGTCGCCGTTGACCCATTTTCAGTCCCAGTCCTGATGATGTTTGTGGTGGTCGTGATCATGATGGTGATGCTCATGGTGATGGTCACGCCGATAATCGTCCTCCCTGTGGTCGTCAAAAGCCCGAGCAATGTCCTCAAGGGCATCAATCCATCCGGGAGTATTGACGTGAGAAGGATGGGGTCGGATAACCTCAAAATGTGGCTCAGATGCCTGGTGCCCCTCAAGTTGTGTGTCAATGTCCATTCCGTGGTAGATGCCGGGTGCGCATGCTTCCTGAATCGCTCCTATCGCATAGCCGAGCGCAGTCCATAGATAATCGTCGACGGCCTGTTTGGTGGATTTCGAGGCATCACGGTCATCCAGGCTGCTAGCTAAGTGACGTGCAGAGTCGTAATTCGTGGTTGCCTCCGCAAAATAAAGCCGCGCCGCCTTAACTTCATCTGCATTGGCTAAAAAGACTTCCACCCAATCCATGACCGCCTTGACCGCTTCCGCATAAGTTGAGAACACCGCGACACGTTCTTGGCTTGCCCCAACTATACGCCCTTGAAGAATCCACGGCAATCCAATATCCCGCCTTCCACCGGGATCGATGGCCTCCTGTTTGGCCGCGGTTACAAACGCGGGAATAGGCCGGTATAGCGACACCGCCTGGTTCGTAATCCATTGGGGTACCGCACTTGTAGGATGACTTCCAATATAGGGAGTCACTAAACCATCGGCAAACAATTCCAAACAACGTGCGGTTTGGATATAAGCTCGGGCGGAGGTAACAGTGGTCGTGTTTAACTGCTCCAATACCTCTAATACCTGTCCGCCTACGAGCCGGTAGGCCGCCATCTCCGTATTCAACGAAGACCGTTGATCAATTAAGTGACCAAAGGCTGCAAAGAATTTCATATACTCTCCTGCCTTTCTAAACATGGGTAAACATGTTTAAATTCCTGAGCTTTCGCTCAGCACATCGTCCCTTTCGGGATATGGCCCTAGCCGGGCAAGGAACCGGGCCAGAATGTTGCGGGCCGCATTGTCGTCGCGATCCATGACGAGGCCCCATTGCGGGCAGTGATACGTCCGCTTCCACAACGGCATCTCTTGGCGATAGCCACACCCCAAACACTCTGTCGAGGTATATCGCTCGCTGATGATGTAGACCTTCTTCCCGTTGCGCTGTGCTTTGTATTGGACCATCTGGACGAATTGGTAAAAACCCCACTCATTTTGCACACTCCGGTGCAGCCCTTTGGTTCGTTTGGTGACGTTCTGCGACTTTTGCACCATCTGTTGTTGCGACAGATCGCCTAGCACGATAGCTCTTTCAGCCTGTTGGGCGAGGAAAGCTGACGCTTTATGCAAACAATCGCGTTGTTTACGACGTTTTTGTTCGGATATTCGATGATACACCTGGGTCAAGTAGCGATATCGCCGGGAACGTTCCTGTTCGGCAACGGGGTCATCGAGCACCTTGAACCGGTCCAGCCAGCGTTCTTTGGTGCCAAACACGACGGGCGGGAAGGTGCCCGCTTCCACATGCTGTTGATAAAACGCTCGTCGGGTCTCTTGGTACGCGAGTTTACGTTCTTGTCCCGCAATGCGGCGGGCATTCGGATGCGGGGATGCCCGGAGTGCGGTCAACCGTTCTCGGGTTTTTTTCACGCGTTGCGTCCAT
This sequence comes from Bacillota bacterium, assembly GCA_021797515.1. Lineage (GTDB taxonomy): Bacteria > Bacillota > Sulfobacillia > Sulfobacillales > Sulfobacillaceae > Sulfobacillus_C. The sequence goes on from JAJZZP010000136.1 coordinate 20,460, forward strand.
AAAGTCGCCCCGTCTTTCATGGCTTGACGGCGGGCCCGAATGAGGTCTTGCGCTTCTTGCACCGCATCTTTGGCGTAACGCAGCGGCAACTCCGTTTCACTGGCACAGTGACGTTCCAAACCACCTATGTTTTGTAGTCCTCCAACCAAGCGTTGAAAGGCACACCGTAGCATGAACCCATATTTGCGCATCAAACAGCGTAACACCGTGTCCTGATCGGGCGTGACATCAAGCAAGACACCAAAAATGGTCGTCTTCATTCGGGGACTCCTTCCTGAGCTAAGGTCGCCATCGCTTGACGCACGGTCGAACCCATCTTTTTCCCTCCGCGTTTGCCATAAATCCGGGCCGAGAACGCGGTCGTGATCGCGATCAAGTCTTCAACCAGTTCCTGTGGATCATCCTTCACCGTCTGCTCCATGACGACCACGCGCACGCCGAAGGCGTGCAGAAAGGTTTCGAGATAAGCAAAACCAAACCGTGCGAGGCGGTCCCGGTATTCGACGACCACCGTGCCGACGGGTTCTGGCCGGGCTCAGTCGAGGAGTGGGTGAAGACCGCGTCGTTATTCGTTTAATCCGCTCGCGACATCGGTAAGAGCAGCCGCTACAGTCCATCGCTGCTCCGCAGCGAACGCGGTTAACCGCCCGAGTGGACGATCCAAGTTCCCCGCGTCTTGTTGCTTTTGGGTCGAGACCCGGCCTAGAGGATACAGCGGGTATCCTTGGCAGCATTGGGCGCATCCTCGTGCATGAGGGCGTGTCAGTCCACCACGCGGTAACGTCGCTGATTGGTCAAGGTGCGCACCGGGATCAAAATCCCTGCGGATTCCCACTTGCGCAAGCCCTCAATGCTCATCCCGATCATCTTGGCCGCTTTTCCGATACTCACAAATTGATCATCCATACTCTGCTCACCCGCGGACAGTATACCATTAAGTATGATGCTTTACGAGCAATTAGTGAAGCAGTTACAACCTCCTTCTTCATTTTTTCATCCGAAAAGGATCGTGAGTGGTTTCGGTCAATCCGGTGGGCAGCATCTTTCTCAGTATACAAGGTACAGGGGGTATTTTGACAAGATGCCACCGAATCGGAAACCGAATCACCCTCACGCAAGCGTTCAGCAAGGCGATGTCCGTGCATTCAATACGCTATGCTATACTAATCGATAATCTAAATTCATCACTGTTGTCAACGGGAGGTTCGCCATGTGCGGCGTTTGCGGTATTGTCTACAATTCATCTTATGCGGTTACTGCCCATCCGTCGACGTTGCCCGCTATGATGGATGCCATGGCGCATCGAGGCCCCGATGACCACGGTATTTGGCGTGATACTCATGCTCACTTCGGCTTTCGACGCCTCTCCATTCTTGATGTTTCAGGCGGACACCAGCCTATGCAGGGTGAGGATAACAAGATTATTAGCATGGTTAATGGCGAAATCTATAACTATGAGGAATTGCGGCGTACGCTCAAGTCCCAAGGGCACCGGTTTCGGACAAACAGTGATGCCGAAGTCGTCCCCCATCTCTATGAAGAAGGCGGGATCTCAGAAGTAGTGCGCCAATTAAGGGGAATGTTTGCCGTAGCCATTTGGGATGGCCATCAGCAAGCGTTGCATCTTATTCGCGATCACTTTGGCATTAAACCTCTGTACTATGCCGTCAATGATCGGGAATTGGTGTTTGCCTCTGAAATCCGTAGTCTTTTAGCTTCGCAACTTATTCACCCCACCATCCATTGGCAGGCATTATGGGACTACTTTACATTCCAATATGTGCCCGACCCGTCGACCATGTTTGAAGGCATCTTCCGGCTACCACCTGCCCACTATCTTACCTATCGGCGTGGCCAGGTGTCACTGTCTCGGTATTGGCAACTCACCTTTGAACCAGAACCGCGGCTCAGCTTGGCAGAGGCCACCGTCACCATTCAAGATGTCTTGAGAGAGTCTGTAAAGCTGCATAGGGTATCCGATGTTCCCGTCGGTGCATATTTATCTGCAGGTATTGATTCCAGTGTGGTCGTTGCGCTATTGGCTGAGCAAGGCCCCATAGATACCTTTAGCATTGGATTTTCGGGACGCCATCGGGAGATTAATGAATTGGCGTTGGCGCGCGAAACGGCTAAAATTTTAGGCACCCGTCACCACGAAGTGGAAATGTCAAGGGACCAATACCAGGCACAACTCCCCTCCATTATCGCCTCCCAAGAGGAACCGCTGGCGGATCCTAGCGCACCCGCATTGTATTTTCTAGCTCAAGAAGCAAAGAAATATGTGACGGTTGTGCTTTCTGGAGAAGGAGCTGATGAACTCTTTGGCGGCTATCCTATTTATCAGGAACCTCTGTCTCTGAAACCATTTGAATGCATGTCTCCCCGTCTCCGGCGCCTTTTACGACAGATGGCGTATAAGGCCCCCCCAGGTATGAAGGGTCGTGGGTTTATCGAACGAGGCACCACTCCATTGGAACAACGGTTCATCGGTAACGCCCGGATGTTTTCCGATGAAGAGAAACGACAATTTATCACACTCCCCAACGCGATCCGGATCCAATCCCCGTTTCACGTTACGGATCCCTACTATCGCCTCTCTCAAAACCTGGATGACCCCGCGCGCATGCAAACGGTCGATTGCCATACCTGGTTACCTGGAGATATCCTCATGAAAGCGGACAAAATGTCGATGGCGCATTCCCTCGAATTACGTGTGCCGTATCTCAGCGTCACTGTGTTTGAACAGATCGCGAAACGCTTACCGCTACCGTTACGCTTAGGCCATGGCACTACAAAATTGGCACTGCGTGCAGCGACAAAAGGCTTATTGCCCGATGCCGTAATCAATCGACCAAAACTTGGATTCCCGATACCAATCGTAGATTGGATCGCCCAAGACATGCGAGACTTCATTTTTGATGTGTATCGGAGCGTCCGCCCTCCATTTTTAGATACCGCATATTTCAACCACCTGCTAGAGAATTCTCAGCAGTTCGTCTGGAACCGGGATCGAAAAATTTGGACCGGACTGACTTTTTTATTATGGTATCAAACCTATTTTACAAATCATGTAAGCGCACTATCCTTCGCTGGTGCATGGCGCCAAGAGGATCTCAAACCAGCATCGGCAGACCCGGAGTGTTAGCGCTTAATTAGAAGGATTCTTTGTCAGTCTGGGGTGAGTTATACTAAAAGTCCTCGCAGAACCACCCGGGACCAGAAAGTCCCTGCCTGTACCGCTCATGGTTCTCTCGGGCCCTTTAACCCGTGACCCTACAACTGAGGCAGTGTTTCATCAAAATACCACGGACCGGATACCTCGGCCTTGACGACGGAGAGGAGCCGCGTGAGAGAATCCCCTCTTCCCACGATTGCGCCCTCACTAAGATGATGGTACACTACACGTAGTGAACATTTGGAGGCATCTGCGATGGAACTTACCTTGACCGCAAAGATCCACGTGTATCCCACCCCGGAGCAAGAAATGTTGCTCGCGGAGACCCTGGATGCTTATCGCCAGGGGTGCCATTATGTGGCGGGCATTGTTTACACGACGCACTGCCTCCAGCAAGCCGTCCTGCACGGGGACACCTATCGGCCCTTGCGGGCACTGTTTGGCTTGCGATCCCAAATGGCGCAATCGGTGATCAAGACCGTCATTGCCCGCTATAAGAGTGATCAATCCCACGGCCATCCCTGGACCCGGGTGCAATTTACGAGCCCCGTCTTAGATCTCGTCTGGAATCGCGATTATTCTCTCAAGGCGGGCGGGGTTTCCCTCAATACGCTCGCGGGTCGGGTGCAGGTCCCCTTCGCGTTGCAGGGGATGGAGCAGTTTTTCGACGGCACCTGGCAGTTTGGCACTGCCCATCTCGTCCACCGGCATGGCCGGTGGTTTCT